>NZ_JBEPQI010000012.1:0-260214 GCF_040547725.1 Bradyrhizobium sp. LA2.1 | reverse complement strand
CATCGTCTGCCATCACAAGGTGTCCACCTATTTTGGTGGACACCTCATGCATCAGAGCACCCAAAAGCAAAAGGTGCAGGGAAATTCGCGCTTACTCAGAAGCAAACCTGACGGCAATTCAACATCGCGTCTTGCCCCCTTGCGGACGTCGTCCAACTCTTTGCAGAGTGGGGGCGGTTCAACTGATTGGCAAAACGTTACTCTGGCGGGCTTTTTTCAGAAACCACAGGCTGCGTAGGTCTTGCGAGCAAGACGGTAGTGCGATCCGACTTCAACGAAATCGACATCGAGGCACTGATTGCCGTGGCGGTAGTCATCGGCGAGCCCTTGGCAATTTAGATATTCGATGTTGATCCGCCAGCGATGTTCCTGCGGGTCATAGGTCGCAAAATCATGTTGCGCCACGGCCGGTCCCTTGCAAAGCCCACCGATGTATTGCCGGATCTCCGGTGGCAAATCGGAAATATGCTGCGGGTCCCATGGGTCGTGCTTGTTCATCGAGGCAGCTTGAACGGTCGATCCTTGACATAGCAGCAAAGCCAATAGGCAGTTGCGCCAAGACATCGGAGCCTCCCCATGGTCATTTGGCGTGGAGAATAGTCTCCTCGCTGCCGGATTTCCATGCCGTTTGCGTTGCCGCCGCTGGCCCGCTCCCGGGGCAGAGTTTAGGCCAGCGGCGCAAGAGCCCAGCACGTCCGTTTCTTGTTTCTCTGAATGCTAGTGAGAGAAGCTGACGGGAAACTGACGACCGGCGCGGTGGAGTGACGCAGGCGCGGATTGGGGGGCGCTGAATTGGGAGGGCATATAGCGCCGGTGAGAATTGTTCGCAGCATTGATTTCTTAAAACTGCAACACATGGGGTCCCTCCAAGGCCGTAGGTGCTGATATGCCGAAGGGGGAGTGCAAGATCGCAGGCTTGCTAGCAGGAGAGGGAATCGAATCCCCGACCCAATCAATCCGGTTCTGGCCTTTAGCAGGCGATTCTTGCGGCGAAGCGTATAACAGATTGTCCGCTTTGCTCGCTCCAGCATCCCATTCTACGACGAGCATGAAATTGACCTAGCCCACAGGATCCGCGCGCTCTATCGGTGAAGGTACAGAAACAAAGGAAAAGCCGAACAGCAATCTCGCCACGCCGGCCCTCACAAAACCGTCGCACGAAATCCGGCTTGTTCTGTCGGAGAAAATAAAAAAGCCCCTTCGGGCCAATCTCTTAAGGATGGTGGGCGCACCAGGGCTCGAACCTGGGACCCGCTGATTAAGAGTTTAAGATCATCCCTTCCCTGCAGTTTCCGATTGCACGCCGCGTTACGATGAGTATTCGAGAAGCCCTTTGTTTATAGATGTTTCTCGCATAGTTTCGCGCTCCGTCGAACTCAAACCTCCAAATAGCTCGATCCGCCAACACCGTTTGAAAACCGTTTTGGCGGCCCTGGACTCTCGTCATGACCGATATTCGAATTTCTCTCACCGACAAGGCAATCGCTCAGCTACCTGCTCCGAAGGAAGGTTGGTACCTAGCGCGTGATACCGAGTTGAAAGGCTTCTTCGTAGTTGTCGGAAAGCGACGGAGAACCTTTACCGTCCAAGGCGACCTTAGGCAGGGCGGCAAGCGGGCTTCATCCATTAGGGTTTCCATTGGCAACGCCAGCGAGATGTCAACCCGAGCTGCGCGCGCCATTGCCAAGGAATATTTGGCTCAGATTAGCCGAGGGCGGCATCCGAAGGACGAGAAGCAAGCCGAAGGGACGAATCCCGCTCCGGCGATGGAGATTGGGGGGACAGTCGCAAGGATCACCCTCAGGCAGGCCTGGCAGCGGTATCTCGAGGCACATCTGATGCGCAAGAGCCGCAGTGAAAAGACCATCAGCGGCTATCGCGACCACGTCGAGCGAATCTTTGCGGATTGGCTCGACACCGCCCTGCATGAGCTCGCAACAGACCCGGCTCGGGTGGCCAGGAAGCACGACGAAATCACAAGAGAGAATGGGCCGTACATGGCCAACGGCAGCATGCGAACTCTGCGGGCCATCTATAATCATGCACGGAAGACGAACAGGTCGTTGCCGTCAGATAACCCGGCCGATGCGGTCGACTGGAATGAAGAGGAGCGCCGCAACACCGGGATGGGCTCCGCCGACCTGAAGGGCTGGTTCGCGCAACTCGCCGCCCTCGACAACCCCGTGCGGAGAGAGTTCCACCTCTTTACTCTCCTTTGCGGTTCTCGGCCCACTGCGCTCCAGGAAGCTAAACCGGAACACATCGATTTTCGGCGGCGGGCGCTGCACATTCCCAAACCGAAGGGCGGCAAAAAGAAAGCCTTCGATATCCCGTTGTCACGTCAGATGATCATTTGCCTCGTCCGCGCGATCCGGTTCAGCAGGCAAATGTATCCTGTGCAGGCACAAGAGTGGGTGTTTCCGGCCGACAGCACCTCGGGGCATTTGGCGGAAACAAAAGAGGACCGGGAAATGCTATCGAAGTGGGGTAACGACCTCCGCCAAACCTTCCGTACGATTGCGACTGCAGCCGGTGTCTCGGAAGTTGACGCCAAGCTCCTGATGAACCATGCCATTCCCGGTGTAAACGCAGGCTACATTACGCGGCACAAGCTTCTCGAAGATCATCTACGCAGCCAGCAGCAGGCGATCAGCAATGCCGTATTTGCTGCGTTGGGCCCATCGA
Source organism: Bradyrhizobium sp. LA2.1 (assembly GCF_040547725.1). NCBI lineage: Bacteria > Pseudomonadati > Pseudomonadota > Alphaproteobacteria > Hyphomicrobiales > Nitrobacteraceae > Bradyrhizobium > Bradyrhizobium sp. LA2.1. The sequence goes on along the minus strand of NZ_JBEPQI010000012.1, from coordinate 257,529 downwards.
TGACCCAGAGGGCCTCGTTGCAGGATTGGCTCGGAAGAGGTGGTAGCCGACGAGCAACTCAACGGGCGGCTTGCGACAGAAAGCAAGGTGTAGTCTGGCCGGTTGTTCAAATTGAACAAGGATCATTCCGGAACTCGGTGCGTTGACGGTCCGACGCTTTTATGCGGGACACATGAATCGCTCCAATCCATCATGGGCCAATTTGAGCTAGCTGTCCCCGGGCCCAATTTGAGCGCCGGAAGGATGGCGACCAGCAGGCCGCTCCAACCAAACAAGGGCCATTCTAGGTAACTCCAAGCGGTCTCGGCACATGCTCCATGTCGGCGCAATCGAGGAAATGCGGAACGCCTGCGGCCAGATCGCGCGCCCCGCGAGACATCCGGCGGCGCCGTCGCCATAGGCGTGGCTGAGCGAACGCTCGAAATCGTCGGCTTCGACGCCCGCCGACAGCATGCCCCGTGGACGCGGCACGGTGAAGTTCCGCCTGGGTCAAGGATTCGAATCGGGGACGGGATTTGAACCTGTGACGTTCAGGTCGTCAGTTGGCGACTAGATACTTGAGGCCGCGGAATGTCGGCCGGCCAAGAACTGAGCGTCAACGAGACGTGGATCTGGTAGGGGCGGAGACCGACCCATTCCAACATCAGCATTAGATACAAACCAGCTCCGTTCGCCACGTCGAACGAGACCAACGTCTCGCAGTTGCCCGCATGCGCTCGTCAATCCGCTCGGGTCGAGCCCATCCATCATGGGGCCATCGAGAATTTCCAGCGCAAGTCTTTCATTTCATTGATCTATTGTTCCTCCACTCGATCCTTTATGGGATTGGACCGATTGAAGAATTTCGCGCGACCAGGCTTCTGCACATTGGTTTCTCTAAGATCATATCCGACCAGATTGGAAGCGAAAATCGCGCTTTTGCATTCTCAGTGCACACGCGTGGCGCCTACGGCGAATACCCAATTGCCATCGATCACAACGCGTTCGTTGACCGACGCCGCGCCCTGCCGGCGAGCAGCCGCAACACTGCCCGGCATACCGGGACTTTTGCAACACGATCTGCCAAGAGCTGACATGGTATCTATGGCGAAGAGCATATTTGGTTTCGCGCGTTACTTGATCGCGCCCATGGTGAAGCCAGCTACGAAACGAGCGACGAAGAAATTGTAGATGACGGCAATTGGCACGCTCGCGATCAGGCAGGCTGCCATCATCGAGCCCCAGAAATAGACGTCGCCCCGCACAAGAAAGGTCGGCACTCCGACGCTCACCGTATAGCTCGACGACGCGGTGATAAACGTGACGCCATAGACAAATTCCTGCGTCACCAGAGTGAAGGCGAAAATGACCGCCGTCAGTATCCCGGCCACCGAAATCGGCATCACCACCTTGATGAATGCGCCGAAGCGGCTCAGCCCGTCGATCATGGCTGCGTCCTCGAGATCGCGCGGGATCGCCTTGAAGAAGCCCATCAGAAGCCAGGTACAGAACGGCACGGTGAAGCTCGGATAGACGAGAATGAGCGACCACACCGAATCCTGCAATCCCACTATCGCGATGATGCGCGAGAACGGGATGAACAGGATCGTCGGCGGTACCAGATAAGTAAGGAATATCGTGACGCCCAGAGTTTGCGCCCATGCGCCGGCCATGCGAGCGAGCGCGTAGCCTGCCGGGACCGCGAGCACGAGCGTGATGATCACGACGGCCACTCCGACGAAGCCGGTATTTAATAACCATTGCAGGTATTGGGTGTCCTCGAACAGCACCGAAAGATGTCGCAGCGTCGGCGGGCTGTTGAAGACGAAAGGATTGTTTTCGGTGTTGTACAAATCCTGGTTGGCTTTGAAAGCGGTGATCACCATCCAGTAAAACGGAAAGGCGAGGAACGTCACGAAGAACACGAGGACGGCGGTGTGAACGGCCGTGCCGGCAACATTTCGCGCGCGGGCAAATTCAGGGGTCATGTCACGTCACCTCGGTGCGCCGCGCTAACCACAGGAACAGGATTGCAACGCCGGCCAGGACGGGGAAGAGGAAGAGAGAGATGGCGGCTCCTCCCGCGAGGTCCCCCCCCTGAATTCCGGTAAAATAGGCCCAGCTGGCGATAACCTGTGTGGTGTCGTAGGGACCGCCGCGCGTCAGAACGAATACCACAATCATGTCGGTGAACGTGAAGATGATGCCGAACAACAACGCCACCAGGGTGATCGGCACGATCAGCGGCATCGTGATCTGGAAATGGTGACGCCAGAACCCGGCACCATCAACCTCCGCCGCGTCATGGATATCCTGCGGGATCGACGATAGCCCGGCGAGGACGATGACGGTCGCCAGCGGCAGGATGCGCCATACGTTGACGATGATGATCGATGCCCTTGCCAGAGTTGGCTGGCCAAGCCAGATCGGCCATTCGTTGGGCCCGAGCAGGCCGGCCGCGCGGGCCGTCCAGTTGACGACGCTGTAGATCGAATCGAAGATCCATAGCCAACCGATGCTGCCGAGCGAGATCGGCGCCACCCACGGCAGCAGGATCAACAGCCGAACCAACCATCTGCCTCGGAAATCAACAACAAGCGCCGTCGCCAGAATGTTGGCGCACACGAGGACGATAAACTGGGAAACGACCGTGATGACAATCGTATTCTGCAACGAAAGCCAGAATGTGCCGCTGTCCATTATGCGTAGGAAATTTTCCAGCCCGACAAAGTGAACGTCGTGGCTGGCGACCGTTGCGCTCGACACGCTGTAGTAGAGCGAGAGCAAGAAGGGAAAGCCGACCAGAAGGCCGATGTAGAGGATTGCCGGCGCAAGCATGGCCCGCAACAGCCAGCGATCGTTGTCGGCAATACGGGACAGGAAGCAATCCCTTCCGCGGATCTCGCCGGCTGCCCGTGTGATCACTGACGTCATGCCGCGCCTCCGTCGACACGCCGGCCACTCGTGCGCTCGAAGCGGGCGATGTCCTGGCGCCGCACCGTGAAGTCGTAGACCCCGCCGGCGTCAATATGTGTGCGAATGTTGGTCGGGATCTTCGAGATCAAGCGCGCCTCGGGCGTTCGGCCATCGATCAGGCCGTAGACCAAGCGATCGGCACCGAGATACTCGATGCGGGTGATGCGAAACGGAAAATCGATATTGTCGCCGTCCGGTTCAACCTCCTTCGGCAGGAACGCTTCCGGCCGGAATCCGATCCAGATCTCGCCGTCCTCGATCAGGTTCATCGGCGGCGAACCAATGAAAGTGGCGGCAAAGATGTCCGCCGGCAAGCCATAGATCTCGTGCGGCGTGCCGATCTGGTGGACACGACCCTGGTTAAGAACTGCGATGCGGTCCCCCAGGCCCATCGCCTCGGCCTGATCGTGGGTAACGTAGATGGTGGTGGTGCCGAGGCTACGCTGAAACTGCTTCAGTTCGTCCCGCGCGGAGTTGCGCAACTTGGCATCGAGATTCGATAAAGGCTCGTCGAGAAGAAAGACCACCGGTTCACGCACCACCGCCCGCGCAAGCGCGACGCGCTGGCGCTCTCCGCCTGACAACTGACGTGGCTTTCGGTCGAGGAAGTCCCCAATACCGAATATCTGCGCTGCCCAGGCGACCTTCTTGCGGATCGCCTCTCTTGGCATGCCGGCTGCGCGCAGCGGAAACGAAATGTTCTTTTCGACCGTAAGGTGCGGATAGAGCGCGTAGCTTTGAAACACCATAGCGACGTTTCGTGCGCGCGGCGGTAGGGCGGTCACGATGTTTCCGTCAATCACGATATCGCCCGAAGTCGGCCGCTCAAGGCCGGCAATCAGGCGCATCAACGTCGTCTTTCCGCAGCCCGAAGGACCAAGCAGGACCAGGAACTCTCCTTCCCTGGCGATCAGGTCAATGCCGTCGACAGCGCGAACCTCGTCGAAAAGCTTGATGATACGTCGTGTTTCGACAATGGCCATGCGCAGTCCCGATTGCCTCACTCCGCGAAGCCGTTCACCGGAACGGCTTCGGCGCCAGGCATGATCCGAGGGGCACGGAAATTCCGTGCCCCAACGGCAATGCGTGGCGAGACGATCAGATCATCTTCCGATCTTTCCACTTCGCCCAGATCGCCTTCATCTTGGCATCGGCGCGCTTGAGAGCGTCTTCCGGAGTTTCCGCGCCCGCGGCGGCCTCGGCGAACATCGTGTTGATCACCCAGGTATTGAAGGTCTCGTCGATCGCGGCATTGGAGTTGCCGGGATAGCCGACGTTGGTCGCCCAATCGAGCACGTCCGAAAGCACCGCGTACTTGTCCGGCGGCACCGCCTTGGAATCCTTGGCGATGAGCTGGGTCAGGTCGGGGACAGTGTTCGAGAAGCAGGGGAAGTTGTAAAATTCGCTGGCCATGAAGCCCTGTTTGAAGTTGTCGATGTAATCGACCAGGAAAGTCTTTGCGCCGTCGATGTTTTCGGAAAACTTCCAGGTCACATAGCAGTTCATCACGTGCTCGAGACCGATCTGCCGAACCGGGCCTTTCGGCGGCTTGGCGAGCGCGATCTTTTCGTGGATCGGCATCTTGTCGTTTTCGCCCGCGCGCGTGATCGAAATCGCGTTGAGCACGAGGGACGACCTGCCAGCGAGCATCTGCCGGTTGTTCGACGATGGATCCCAGGCGAACACCTCTGGCGTCTCAGTCTCCTGGAACAGAGCTTTGACGAATTTGAGCGCTTCGAGGGTTTCTTTGGAATTGATAGCGAGAGTGCCGACGGCGTCCTGCTCGTGCGCGCCGAACGAATACATGATCGCACGCATGGCCATCGCGGTGTCGAGTTCGGCGGAGAGGCCGATACCGACCGGAATGCCGGTCTTGTCTTTGATCTTCTTGCCGCCGACGCGGACGTTATCCCAGGTGTCTGGCTTCATGCCGATGTCGCCCCAGAGATCCGATCGATAGTTGACGGGATCGGGGACGAAGCTGTCGGAGAAAGCGAAGTATTTCTGGGTCTTCGGATTATAGGTACTCTTGACCGCCAGATCGATCGGCTTGCCGAGCTGCTTCTCGCATGCGGCATAGACGTCGCTCATGTCCACAACCTGTTCCTCGTAGACCGATGGCGGCGCAAGGAACATCACCAGGTCATGGCCCTTCTGCGCCGAGACTTCCGCGGCTGCGCGCGAAGGGATCAGGCCGAGGTTGATGTTGTCGACGATGACCTCGGTGCCGTTCTTGGCGCCCCATTCCTTGGTGTAGGTGTTGTTGAACCACTTGTCGTAGCCGGGGACGAAGTGACTCCATTGCAGTATCTTCAGTGTCTTGGCGGCGCGAGCCGGCGAAACGTGGAAGAATGGTCCGGCGGCTGCGGCTGCACCCACAGCTGTCTTGATGACGTCGCGGCGCGACAGGCCGTAGCGACGAGATGCACGGGATGACATCTTTCCCTCCCATTGCTTGATCGTTCAGCGGGAGGTTATGTGCCGGTCAACCGCAGAGACGAGCTCCCGCTGACATTAGCTGGCAATAATTATCCCACAGGCAGGAAATGTTGACAACGCAGCAACGGTGCTCTCATCCAAGAAGAACTCTGTTGCCGGACTGCAGGCCCGGCTAGTCGCACATGATCCTCGGACCGTGGTGGCGCGCTTGATGTTCGCGCCGGCGCCCGGGTCCGTGCCGCGTCGCAATCTTGCCAAAGGATGGATATCGTCAGAAGCGAACCTAATCCTGCGCAACCGAATCCTAGAATTGTTTAGATATTTCAACATCATATAGCTGGAAATTCCTGTTCGGAGCGCCGTTCCAGACGCGGCTTCAAGGGCGCCTCTGGCCGGACCAGTCGAGGGCTTCCGCGGGGAGACGGTGGATCGCCTCCAACCCAACGCGGGCGCCGCCGGCGACAGATCGGCCCGCGCGGGCTCTACCAGCCTTTAGCTGCGCATGGCGGCGCGGAAGCCGACGAAGCTCAACGCGCCCGCCACGGTGACGGCAATCCAGCTCGCCCAGAACGGCACATCGACGCCATTCAAGGTGACGGACCACCCCATCACAATCCGGATCAACTGCAGAAGCGCGATCAGGGCAAAGATGGCGGCGGCAAGCGTGCAAAAGGTTCTTATGGTCATTGCCCGTCTCCGATGGCACACGAGGACGTGCTCGTCCCCAGCGCAGCCAAAATGGGGAGGGGCCGGCGCGGCGGCCACTCCCCTTGTGCAAGGAAGCGGCTTAACAGAGCCATTCTCGATGTGTTGCACAATCGCCGTTTCGCGACGCCGCGAGTCGGGATCACTTCCGCCTTTGTGCAGGCTGGAGACATGCCGGCTCATCTGCTCATCAGGGATCAACGGAAGTGGCCGGCCTGGGCTCAAAACGGCGCATTTGATCCCTCTCGGACATCCAGTGGCTGAGTGCGGGCGGATGTCGCGCTGAACCGTCAGCCGTTGAAACGGATTAACCGAGCAGCCTCCTTCACCCGCAATTCGACAACATCTTTTGGAGTATCGCCTCGACCGACTGCGGCGAAATCCCAAGTTCAGCAAATCCAGGCAACTCCGGCGATGACACGGTGTCGATTTGCATCAGTTCCACTTGATTGCGCGTGAGGAGCGGGCTTGGGAACATTTCGGAGACCCACGCAAGTGCATTCCAGGCGGCAAACGGGATTGGAACCAGTCGGGGCACAAGTCCAGCCTGGCGCGCAACGGCTCCAAGAAACTCCTCGTAAGAGTAGACGCGCGGGCCACCGAACTCGAAGATTGTTGAAGGCATCTCCGCTTGCCGCATGACCCGGCCAATTGCCTCCGCAACATCCTCCACATGGGCCGGCTGCAATCTGGTCAGGCCGCGGCCGAACATCGGATAGATCGGAAGTCGGCGGAGGAGCCCAAGGATGGTCGTGAGGAACGCATCGTCTGGTCCGAACATTACTGCCGGGCGGACGAAAAGTGCATCGCCGAAGGCGGACCGGACCGCCAGTTCACCCTCGCCGCGCTTTCGGATGTAGCGCGATCGTGAGCCGGCATCGGCGCCAATTCCTGAAATGTGAATGAGCCGATCGACACCGGCACGACGAGCTTGAGCCGCGACCCGTTGCGCAGCCTCGACGTGAACGGAATGAAAAGTCTCCTGTCCGCGCTCGGCGTAAAGGCTAACCGCGTTTACAACGCCACAGGCGGCGGCAAGCGCATCCGCGACTGACCGCTCGTCGTGAACGTTGGCCCACACTGATTGAAGCTGCGGATCATCGGGACCAAACAGTCTGTGCCCCCGGTCCGGATGCCTTGACGCGGCCCGAACAGGAAATCCGTGAGAGCGCAGATGCCGAACGATGCGGCAGCCGAGAAAACCGGTTCCGCCGAACACGGTGACGGTGCGATCGTTCGTTGCCACCATGATTCAAATTCGCCAATTCATGCGAACGGCCGTCCGGATGCTTTGGGCGGCCCGCCGTCAACTATTGTTTCTTTTCCGGTCCGCCCGGAAGCACGGCTGCCACACCTTCCGGATTGATGTTGAAGGCCAAAAATACCAACGGCTCGTTGCCCGGGTTTCCCCATCGGTGCACGAGCGCGTACGGTTCATAGATCAGGGAACCTGGTCCCCTTGCTTCCGTCTTGCCGTCGATCGTGTTCGCTCCGGTGCCGGATATAATATAGTACAGAGCCGCTCCTGAGCGATGGTGCGGCGGGTTGGAGGGCATCTGCGCCGGAAATGTAACTCGCGTGAGATTGAGATCATACCCCCCTGGCTGCAGGTCGGGGATTGGAGTCGCGGTCCGATATAGCTCTGTCACGGCAGCAGGTGCCGTCTCGACAGGCCGACCCAAGTCCACAGCGGGAGCAAGGAAAAAATGGAGGAAAGTAGATGGCTCTCCGCCGCCCGCCGTCAGCGCCGCGGTTTTTCCACCAGCGATGAATAGCCCCTCGCCGGCGTTGAGCGTTTTAGCCTCGCCATCGAGCGCGACCTCGGTCGATCCTGATAGCTGGTAGAGGATGCCGTCGGCCGCCGAGACGCCGCACTTCTCGTCCGCTTGAAGGGTGATGCTCACCGCTTTGAAATGCAGCGGCACGTCCGTGACGGTCGGCAGTTTGGTTGCAGCGACCACGGTTCGTGTAATTGCCGGTGGAGCGGGCGCGGTTTGTGCGGTCCCGGAGACGGGAAGCGCCATCGCGCCGAGCAACAGTAGTCCGGTTGTCCTGAACTGCATGACTGCCTCCAGGTTCAGCGGGTAATCGGAGCACCATACGCTCTCGCAGTACCTCTTGGAATGGCTGGTCGCTTCGAGCGGCTACCGCGCCATTCCAGCCGGCGATCCTCGTATCGGCTCTAGAGAGGTTCTCCGAGTCTAGGATAGCTGCCCGGCCTCCTGAGTGCCATGACCTGGTTGGCGACCTGCAACGCGCTCACCTCGCATAGGTCAGGCAGCAAGTTGACGCCTGGAGCGTCGGGCGTCGCAGCCCACCCGAACGGGATGCCGCTCGATGTCGATCCGAACGAGAAGATCAGAAGCCTTGCTTTGGCAAGGTTCAGCACTGCGGGTGCGCGCGCTTCGTGATCGTTGCGTCCTGCGCCCGTCGCTTTGACGTTGAGTTTCTGCAGAACGGTCAGCGTCTCCAGCAGGCCGGCGCGGCCCCAATCGAGCACATGGTTGTGGGCCAATACACAGCAGTCGATCCCGGCAGCCACGAGACATTCTGCATTCTCGGGGCTCACGCGGTAATTGATGCCCTTGTTCGCCCGGTCATTGCTGCGGGTCACAGCCGTTTCGAGATTGATGATCCGCGCGTCCGGCTGCATGCGCTCCAATTGGTCCAGTGCGGCGCCCCAAACGTAGGACGCCCCGTTGCGCCGCGAAATGGGCCCGTTCGCCTGCTCGGCGAGCAGCACGTAAGTCTCCGCCGTTCGCACGTGGCGTTCGTAGATCTCGGAGCTGCAGGGATGCGCCAGCACCTGGTCGATGCCGCGGCCGCACATGACATCTCCACATGGAAAGAGCCGCACCGATTTCCGATGCCCAGCCGTCAGATGTCGTTCCTCGGCCATCAATTACCGCCTGGTGCGATGGATTTGACATTCGCTACCTTGGCTCAGCGAGCAGTCATGGCGAACGTCAAATCCAAACCGCACTAGAAGTGATATTGGACACTAGTCTTCGCGTCAGGCGTGAGATCCTCTGAACGCCGTCATCACCTCGGCCAGCATCCGCACCTCGTCTCCCGCATAGCGCGGAGAGAAGTGAAACGGCTCGACGCGGCGCACATTGGCTTGCCGCGCAATTTCTCCTGCAGCCATGGTTGTAAGATGGGCCCGGTTCCTCGCCAATGCGACGTCGGCCTCCGCAAATGCCGCCTCGATGAAGAGAATGTCCGCATTCTGAACGAGCGCTGTGATGGCGGCACGATTGGCCGGCGTGTCGGCAACATCGGTAACATAGGCAATTTTCTGGCCGGCAGTGACCGTCAAGAGATCACGCAGGCTGCCAAGCGGGACAAGACGATCGTCCGAGGTCGCCGATCCGTCGATACGGATCAAATGATCGTCCGCGCGACGCTCGACAACGGCCTGCTTGAGCGAGCGCAACCACGGACCAACGGGAAGCCCATGCTCCGACAATCGGTTCTTCCAGATGTTCACATGCGCCGCCTCGCGCAGCGCAAAAGCAAGGCAGGGCGTGCCGTGTTCGAGGATCGCGGCTGACACGGTTCGTCGCAGAGGACGCCGGCAAGGGTTTGGCGTGAGACTAACGGCTCCGCGGCAAAGGCCCGCCTCAGCCGGAACCGCGTGGTAGACATGGAATTCTGCGTTTCGAGTTCGCTCACAGCGAAAACGAGATCGCAAGGATAGTTTTCGACCAGATTCCACCGATAGGCCTGAAGTTTGTGAAAGACGCGCCGGGCCGTAAAGCTGTACTGTTTTCTCGTGTCCCACGAGCAAACGGAGCAGATGATCAAAGCCAACGAAATGGTCGATATGCGCATGCGAGACGAAGAGTTGGTCGACGCGTTGTATCTTCCGCGCTGACAGTGAGGCGATTTCTCCGACATCGAACAGCAGACTGTGCTTTTCGAACAGCGTCTCCACATAGACCGTCGGGTCTCCGCAGCGACCGTTGACAAGGCTCGGATTGAAGATGGGGCGCATAGCAGTCTATTCTGCAGCGGGTTTTTTGCGCATTTCGGGCGTCACTCTGCCTCCACTGCCCAAGGATACCCTTTTACACCGGGTTGAGTTTGGGCATGCCCGACGAACTTCCGATTTGAGCAGACATTACTGATTCCGCACTGGGCAAAATCGAGCTATACCGCCGCGATCCGCTCGCGGGCGATGTCGTCTGCGAACCTCATCCTCAGCGCAGCCGATCTAGTGAGGTCGAGCCCGTCTCTGAGGAACTCGTCAAGCCCGAGCCAATGTCTCCTGCAGCCCGATGGAGAGAGCCATGAAGCTCGTTTCAAGCGCGCTCGCTGACGGAGCAGCAGTTCCACGGCGCTTCACCTGCGATGGAGAAAACCTCTCGCCACCTTTGCAATGGTCGGACGCGCCGGGGGGAACGCGGAGTTTTGTCCTGCTCTGCGACGATCCCGATGCACCTGCCGGCACATGGCACCACTGGGCGGCCTACGATCTTCCGCCAACAGTCACGGAACTTGCTGTCGGTGCCGCGCAGAACAAGAACATCAAGCAGGCGGTCAACGATTTTCGCAAAATGGGGTATGGCGGCCCGTGTCCGCCCCATGGCCATGGACCTCACCACTACCACTTCCGGCTGCTCGCGCTCTCGACCGACCATCTTTCGGCAAAGACCAATGCGTCCTGCCCTGAGGTCGAGCGAGAGGCACGCAAGTACGCCATCGCGGAGGCGACCCTCGTTGGTAGGTATGAGAGATAGTACCGGGAGAAGTGCCGCTCACCCGTGCGTGAAGTCACCGGGTTTCAATCCGAGCGCTTTGACAGCGGCTGCGGGAAGCGTCCCCAACGCTTCGACGCTCTCATTCGGGGCCATGATTGCTGCGACAATTGCTTCGGCCTTGGCAGGATCTCCCTCGGCCACGAAATAGACCGAGCGAAGGGCTGTGCCGCCACCTCGCGGTTCAGTTGTTACCAGGACAACCTGACCATTCGCCATGGTTTGATATACCACCGTGGCAGTGCCGCTTCCATGTCGCATGGAGCCCCATAACCGCAATGCGGCAGTGCCCCCTGCGCGCCGAAGCGACTCGCCACGGTATTGCAACGTCGCGGCACCAGCACCAAGTGAGCTGTGGGGGGGCGAAATCGCTCCCGGAGCGAGACCGTGGCCAGCAAAAGGGTGGCAAACGAAGGGCTCCCGGTGATCGCGCACTTCGAGGTGCGCCGCCGCAATTACCTTGCGTCAGACGGCTCTATAGACCGGCCGCTCCCTGCGTTCGCCACCGATGCCAAGCTGCTCGTCGGGCTTTATCGGGCCATGGTGCTCCTGCGGCTTTTTGACAGAAAGGCTGTCGCATTGCAGCGTACCGGCCGGCTCGGGACCTATGCGGTTTCGCTCGGGCAGGAGGCGGTGTCGGTCGGCATCGCCAGTGCAATGCGGGAAGAAGACGTGCTGTTGCCCTCCTATCGCGACAATGGCGCGCTTATCTGGCGTGGCGTCAAACTGGAGGAGATATTGCTGTTTTGGGGCGGGGACGAACGGGGCAATCGCTTCTCCGGACCGGTCCACGATTTCCCGTTCTGCATTCCCGTCGGATCACAGGCACCGCATGCTGCAGGCGTCGCCTATGCGTTCAAGCTGCGGAGGGAACCGCGTGTCGCCGTTTGTATGTTCGGCGACGGCGCCACCTCGAAAGGCGATGTTTACGAAGCGATGAATTTTGCCGGTGTGCACAAATTGCCGGTCGTGTTCGTCGCCACCAACAACCAGTGGGCTATTTCGGTGCCGTTGCGACTGCAGACTGGTTGCGAAACGCTGGCGCAGAAGGCCATCGCCGCCGGGTTCGCTGGCGAGCAGATCGATGGGTGTGACGCGGTGGCGGTGCGTGCCGCGGCTGAGGAGGCCATTACCGCAGCCCGCGACGGCAAAGGCCCCCGCTTCATCGAGGCGGTCACCTATCGGCTCGGCGATCATACAACTTCCGATGATGCATCACGCTATCGCTCGGCCGACGAAGTACGAGCTCATTGGAAGGAAGAACCGATAGCGCGCTTGAGGACCCATCTTGTTGGCCAAAAAATGTGGACCAAAGCGGACGAGGAGCAGCTTGCCGCCGAGTGCTATGAGCGCATCGAAGCGGCGGTCGAACGCTATCTGACAATTGAGCCGCGTCGACCCGAAACCATCTTCGATCACCTGTATGCCGATCTGCCCGAGGCCTATGCCGTGCAACGCCGGGAACTCGCGGGAGAGAACGATGCCTGAGGTAACCTTGGTCGAAGCCGTCAATCTGGCGCTTGCCCGCGCGATGGAGGATGATCCGGGTGTGCTCGTTCTTGGCGAAGATGTCGGCGTCGATGGAGGCGTTTTCCGCGCGACCGTGGGCTTGCAAAAGCGCTTTGGATCGGAGCGCGTCCTCGATACGCCGCTTGCCGAACTCCTCATCAGCGGGCTCTGCGTCGGCATGGCGGTGCAGGGGCTAAAACCAATCGGCGAGATCCAGTTCATGGGATTTCTTTATCCCTGCTTCGACCAACTCGTGAACCACGCATCCCGCATGCGCAATCGCACCCAGGGACGGCTCACCTGTCCCATGGTCCTGCGCACTCCGCATGGGGCCGGCATTCGCGCGCCCGAGCATCATTCGGAAAGCACGGAGGCGATGCTCGCCCATATTCCTGGCTTGCGCGTCGTGATGCCTTCCTCGCCGGAACGTGCCTACGGACTTCTGCTCGCAGCGATCCGGAATCCCGATCCAGTGGTGTTTCTGGAGCCAACCCGCCTTTACCGCGCGGCGAAAGGCGAGGTGGAAGACAATGGCGAAGCCTTGCCGCTGGATCTCGCCTTTGTCCTGCGGGAGGGGCGCGACATCACGCTGATCAGTTGGGGCGCCACGCTGAGGGAAACCATGGCGGCTGCCGATGCACTCTCGGCCGAGGGCATCGCCGCCGAGGTCATCGATCTCGCCACGCTCAAGCCCTATGATGAAGATACCCTGCTTGGTTCGGTCGCAAAGACCGGGCGTTGCGTCATCGTGCACGAGGCGGCACGCACCGGGGGATTCGGAGCCGAGATCGCAGCACTTATCGCGGAGCGCGGCCTGTCCTTTCTGCTTGCGCCCGTGACCCGCGTCACCGGCTACGATACGGTCGTCCCAATGGCACGCCTCGAGCAACACTACATGCCTTCGGTCGAACGTATCGTGACCGCCGCCCGCAAGGTTTGCCAGTTCAGCTAGATTCCAACGGACTTTGTCCCATGCGCCAGCTCACGTTGCCGGATCTTGGGGAAGGTCTTGAAGAGGCGGAGATCGTCAGTTGGTATGTCAGCGAAGGCGATCACGTCGTCACCGATCAGCTGCTCCTATCCGTCGAGACCGACAAGGCGGTCGTTGAGATACCGTCGCCGTCGAACGGACGCGTCGCGCACCTGTTTGGCACCAAGGGCGATATCGTGAAGGTCGGCATGCCGCTCGTCGAATTTGCCGAGGGCGCCGAACCGGACACCGGCACCGTTGTCGGCGAACTCGGCGGCGGCGAAGCTGCGCAGGCGGTAGGAATCCCTTCTGCGCGCCCCACCGGGCAGGAGCTCAGGGTGTTTCCGGCAGTGCGCGCGCTCGCGAGCAAACTCGGCGTTGCCCTTGACCTCGTCGATGGCACAGGATCCGGCGGCACCATCACGCGGGCCGATGTCGAACGGGCTGCCAAGAGCATGTCCCACAGCGGTCCAGCCGAGCCCCTGCGCGGTATGCGGCGCGCGATGGCGCAACGCATGGCGGCATCTCATGCCGAAATCGCCCCCGCCACTGTCACCGATGACGCCGACATTGACGATTGGCGGCAAGGCGAGGACGTGACGATCCGGCTGGCGCGGGCCATCGCCGCCGCCTGCAAGGCTGAGCCCGCGCTCAATGCCTGGTATAATTCCGCGTCCGGCGAACGGCGTCTGATCGAGCGCGTTGATCTCGGCATCGCCGTCGACACCGAGGGCGGCCTCATCGTTCCCGTGTTGCGCAACGTCGCTGAGCGGAGCGTACCGGATTTGCGGGCAGGACTCGACCGCCTGCGGGCTGACGCGATCGCGCGCTCGATACCCCCGGAGGAGCTACGCGGCGCCACGATTACGCTGTCGAATTTCGGGATGATCGGGGGGCGGTTTGCGAATCTGATCATCGTGCCGCCGCAAACGGCAATCGTAGGCGCTGGCCGGATCTCCCAACGGGTGGTCGCGCATCGGGGCCAGCCTGCGGTGAGGCGCACCCTGCCGTTGTCGCTCACCTTCGACCATCGCGTCGTGACGGGCGGCGAAGCCGCACGCTTCTTGGTCGCGCTCAAGTCAGATCTTGAGCGGATTTCGTGAACCAGCAGTTCGACGCGAATCGTGGACCGATTGGAGCACGATCATGAGGACCTTGTTGCAGCTCGTGCTTTCCATTGTTGCCGTCGCGCAGGAAGCGACCGCGCAGGACGTAGAATGTGTCCGCGAGCGCGCCGCCATGGTCGAAACCATCCGGGTTCTCGATGCCATCGACGCCCGCTTCGCCGCCGACCAAACCAAGCGAGCATAAGAGCGGGAGTAGACTCGGGGACACTGGCCAAACGCCGGTGACCAAGACGCGTGGGGCGGCGGAAGCACAACGCGAATTGCGCGTGGACAGTACCCACAGCCGGGTGCTGTTCATATCTAGCCCTTAGTCGAACCAGGCGAAAAGCTGGAAGCCGCAGTGAACAAGCCCCCGTCGTGGTGACGACCCTAGCACGGCAACGGTAATGGCGTGCGTGGCAGTGCCGGTGTTCGGCGATGTAAGCCGGAGCGAACCGTCTATCCTAAGTTCGGTGCCGTCTCCGAGTAGTGGCCTGATTTGATCTAGCTCAATGAACCATTCCCTGCCCTCCGGGACCTTGTGGCATGACGAAGCCCGAGGAACAGAGCGAGGCAAAGGAGCCCAAGCCCTCCCGGTTGGAGGAGGCGCGGCGGATCATTGAAGAGTACGCCAACGACCTGCGGGAGATCATCCGGAAGCTACGTCGCAAGATGAATTAAGGCCGACTCAGTTGGCGGCTCCAATGTCACACTGTTAGCCTCAGTTTGCGGCCTCTCTCATTTTACGATGTCGCTTTCTGGCCGGCCCTTCGGCGAAGTGGCGGCACGACTCGTTGAAGTCCGTTCAATGGGGCATAGCGGACTGGATTTGCTCACGTTAAGTTCTTCGCATTTTGACCCTCAGCGGACCTTTCGCCGTCGTTGGCGCGTGCGTTGAGCGCTCTGCCGGAAACACATAGCGCCGGATACAACCTCGGATTATATTCTCTCGAACTGCCCTAGCCGCATATAGGGAGGTCACCCATGCCCACACGTCGCGATACCCTTTCGCTCCTTCCTGCGGGTCTTCTGATGGCGGGAGGTCTGGCCAGCGCAAGCGTAGGCGTCACCGGAGTTGCCTCAGCGAGCGAACGACCGGCCGACATCAAGAGAACGCGAATTGGCGACCTGCGGTATGAAGCGGGATTTCCGACTGCCGAGACGGTCAAGAAGCTGTACGACGAGCTCGACTTCCAACGCGCTGTGCTGGCCTACCAGTACGTGGACCCACTCGTCGCAATGAACGAGTTGAACACGGGGTTGCAGCAGGTCGGCGGGCGCGAGGGGGACTGGTATCTCCTTCAACATTTCCTCGACCACGCATGGTATCGCCCTGACCGGCAACAGCACGACAATCTACGCGATGGGCTTCCTTGATCTCAGGAAAAACGGTCCCATGGTCGTGGAGGTTGCGCCCGGTTCGTATGGCGCCTTTTTTGATTTGTGGCAGCAGACCATCGCTGGCGTCGGCGCGATTGGTGAGGATAAGGGCAAAGGCGGTAAGTTTCTTGTTCTTCCCGTCGGTTTCAACGAAGCGGTCCCCGAGGGCTACTACAGGGTCACTTCGCCGACGTCACTGGCCGCGTATTTTGCCCGTGGTATCGTCCGTAATGGCGATGTTGCAGGAGCAGCAGAGAGCTTGGAGACCACGCGCATCTACCCGCTGTCAGAGCGAAATGACCCGCCGAAAACGACCGTCGTGCTGACCTCGGGCAAGGACTGGAACTCAATTGCACCAGAAGGCTTCAAGTATTGGGAGCGCGTCGCAGAGGTCGCCAACTATGTGAGCGAGAGCGAAGATGGCGCTTTCCTGCTGGCCTTGCTCAAACCGCTCGGCATTGAACCTAGCAAACCCTTCGACCCCGATCCACGGATGAGGCAAATCCTCACTGAGGCCAGTGACGTCGCTTGGGCGATCGACCAAGCAATCAGCATGGCCCCGCGTCTCAAGGACGTCGTCTATTACCCCGGCACGCAATGGGAGTTCGTGCTCATGCTGAACCCCGGCTTGCGAGACAGGTACTGGAGCGACCTTGAGGCGCGGATCAATTACTATTTTCAGGCGACAATGGCATCGCCTGCCATGAAGGAGAAGCACCTCGGTGAGGGTTCGCAATATTTGCGCTCCGCACGTGACAGTAAGGGTGATTGGCTGAACGGCTCCAATCAATATCGGCTGCGCGTCCCCGCCAACATGCCGGTGAAGGAGTTCTGGTCGGTGACGGTGTACGACTTCGAGACGAGGTCGATGGTCCAAATCGACACCGACGTGGCAGCCAAGTCCACCTACGACAAGCTCGCGACCAATGCCGAGGGTTCGATCGATCTGTACTTCGGACCGACGGCGCCCTCAGGCAAGGAAAGCAACTGGATCAAGACACTGCCGGGACGTGGTTGGTGGGTGTGGTTCCGCTTCTATGGCCCGACCGAAGCGTTCTTCGACAAGTCGTGGAGGTTGCCGGATTTCGAGAAGGTCTGACGAAGTAAGCGCACTGAGGATTCGACCTACGGCGAATGAGTGGGAGCAACAACATGAAAAGCACCATCTTGAATACGTTGCACTCCGCCGCCGTCGTGATGACGCTGTGCACGGCGGCCACCATCGCCCCGCAGGCGTCGGCGCAAAACCCGCAGCCGCCAAACCGTCAAGACTCCGCCGATCAACTTCTTTACCGCCGCGCGTTCGAGGTTGCCTTGTGGGCCATGCCCGCGGCGGACAGCTTTGCCGCCCGGGAAGCAGTGAAGCGAGATTTGCACGGCAAGCCGAATGATGTGGCGATCAACACCAAGCCGCTGAACTCGGATATCCACCTGGTCGCTCTGCAGACCCAGACTCCGTATCTGCAAGGCGCCTTCGATTTGAAGGATGGGCCCATCGTGGTCGAAATCCCCGCTGCTACCAGCGAGTCCCATCTATACGGAACGATCTGTGACGCTTGGCAGCGCCCGCTTGACGGGATTGATGTTGGTAAGGATGGCTGGGACGAGGGAAAGGGCGCCAAATATCTTCTGTTGCCACCCGACTACAAGGGAGATGTGCCCGCCGGATACAAGACCATGCGGAGCCGCACCTACCTGCAGAATTTCCTCATCCGCTCGATCTCGACGGCCGGCTGGGATGCCGCCGTGGAATACGCATACACGATGAAGGTCTATCCCTTGGCGCAGGCGACAAGCCCGGACAAGACGACCTTCCTCGATATGTCGGGCACCGTGTATCGCGCCGCTCCGGTATTCGATGCTGGATACTTCAACCTGGTCGACATGCTCGTGCAGGAAGAGTCTGCGAATGACTACGACAAGACCATGTTTGGGATGGCCGCATATGTCGGCATCGAGAAAGGCAAGCCCTTCAAGCCCGATGCTCACACCGTGCAGATCCTCGAACGCGCGGCGAAGGATGCGCAAGCATACCTGATCCAGATATCGAACGGCGTTGCATTGGTCCCTGCTGAGGGGCAACCCGGCTGGACCCGTTTCAACCTGCACAAGGAGGATATCGCGAAAGGCCGCCTCTACGTCTACGAAAATGCGGATGGGACGATCGACTATCAACGGCGCGCAGCGATTGATTACTGGGCCTATGTCATGCCCGCCGTTCTCGGAAGCGGAACCATGTACAACGCCGCGTTCGTCGACGCGGAGGGCCGTCCAATAGACTCGACCAAGAATTACCGGCTCCGGATGCCGAACGGCTTTCCTGCCCGGAATTTCTGGTCCGTGTTCGCCTATGACGGCCGCACCCGCACCTTCATCGCCAACAGCAAGAAAGGCCGCCAGCTTTCATCCCTCGACAAGCTGGTGAAGAACCCCGACGGGTCCACAGACATTTATATCGGTCCCGCCGCTCCCAAGGGTCTGGAATCGAACTGGATTGAAACCATCCCTGGAATTGATCTTTTCATGGGCCTGCGGACCTATGGTCCTGAGAAGGCCGTATTGGATGGAGCGTACAAAATTCCACGCTTCGAACTGATGAAATAGGTCGGGGTGACGACCTAAGGTCCGCACATGGCCCCTTTGAGACATGCCAGGGCGGTCTGACGATGTCCGTTGATCGGGGTAGAGCAGAAGTCTCGTTTCGGGGCAGTCAGGACCGTTGTTGACCCGAAGGCGACGTTCGGCCGGCTTGGCTAGGAGCCGACGTCTCGGAGCGTCGCCATCAGAATTACTGCGGCGACGAGGAACTCGAAATGATCGCTTGTTTCAGCCCCTTACGCCCATAGACAAGGAAAGTCGCAACAAGGATCGCTAGGCCGGCGACCGCAATGATAGCCTTCGTGAGGATCAAGGCCATGACTTCCCACAGCCGGGACAATCGTCAGAGCTCGACTGTTTCCTCGACCACATGTTTCAGCGGCGTCCCCTCAGCGGACAGGGTCATTCGCAGTTTGAGCTTGTCACCCTTCACCTCCCCGCTACGCACTAGGTTCTCAATTTCACGCTGCGATGTAACTCCGACATGCTTCAGAAATTTACGGATAGCCATATTGAAGCGGTCTTCATCGAACTCGGCGGTCATGGCTGTTCTCCCTGATCGGGCAGGCAAAGTCTAACACGAGGCGAGCAAAGACGAAACATCGAGGCCCCGCTCGCGTCGCCGCCGACTTCCTCGTCAACCTGATTGCCTGGACCTCGGCCCGAAGCTGAAGACTACACCTGACGCTGCGATGTCGGCCGTCTGAGGTAGACCGGACACGGCTGGCGCTGTCCTCGATCGCCGCTTGTGACCCTGAGCGGAAGTCGAGACCGCCACCATCTCGGGCCGCCGGACACCTGATGTTCGAGCAACGCAAGCTCCCGCCAATTTCATCAGCTGTCAGTGTGCCTTATTGTGCGAGTACGCCGCGTTGCTCCCATGGTCCCGGATTGAGAACCGCGCCGTTGACTTTGCCGGCTGCGTCTCTGACGAAGGCGATCCGCGTGTGATCGCCACTCTCGACCTGGAATTCATCCTTTGAGCGAACCGCCACCGATGTCGGCTGGCCCTTGTCGGAATCAAGGATCGACCAGCCGCCTATTGCTGTAACGACGAGCTTGCCGTCCGCGACACGGATCCGAAGCTGGATGCTGCGAAAGGGGACCGCCTCCCGGGCAAAGGCAACAACAAGCGGATCGTGCTGCCCCTGCCGGGTGATTTTGAACTTGATCGTGGCGTTGACCGGGCCTGAAATCCGGCCAAGTACAGCTTCCAGGGTCAGGCCATCGATCGATGCGTCGTCGATGGAAGTGATGAGGTCTCCCGCCATCACGCCGGTCCTCGCGGCGGGACCTCCGTCGGCCGGCGCATCCCTTCCGCGCGACGTTTTCCGAGAAGACGGAATAAGCACCCGATCAAGCCTGCCCGAACTGCGCGACCACGCCCGACCATAGTCGCCAGATTTCGGGGGACTTTTCATCGACGGCGGTTTGCACCATGACCAGCTTCGAGGGCGGATCAACAAGGATACGCTGCCCGAGATGGCCCAACATTGCGAATTGCCGTCTGCTTCCGGGAAACAGGTAGAACTGATAGCCGTAGCCGAACCCTCCCTCGGCCTTGCCAGATAGCCGTCGGAAGCGCGCACCGTGGTTGCATCGACCATCCATTGCGCCGGGATGATCTGTTTGCCGTCCCATGCTCCGTCGTGGGCGAGCAGGCGGGCGAGCCGGGCATAGTCGCGCAACACGGCGTTGAAGAAGCCGTGCGCCACTTCATAGCCTTCCGCGTCGATCAGCCATTTGGCATCGGCTTCCGTGCCGATCGGCTGCCACACCTTTTCCTGGAGATAGTCGGAGAGTGATTTGCCCGTTGCGTAACGCAGCACCAGACCAAGCACATCCGTTTCGATGCTGGCGTAGCGGAATTGCGTACCCGGCGGCGCGATCCGCCGATTGAATTGCGCGATGTTGGCAACGGTGCCCTTGTTGGAAAACCAGTGCTTGCGCACCATGTCGCCCCACAAGCGATCGAGGTCGCGGCCGCTGCCTTTGCCTTCGTCGGCCTGCTCGCCGCACTCCACGCCCGACGACATGTGGAGCAGCGCGCGGAGCGGCGTCGCGCCATATTCGGTGCATTTCAAGCCAGGCACATACGTTTCCGCGGTATCGTCGATAGATTTGATCGCGCCTTCCGAGATCGCGATACCGACCAGCATGCCGGTGATCGATTTTGCCATCGACTGCGATATCAGCCGGTCGCGATCGGTACGGCCGTATTGATACTGCTCGACTAGGATCCGGTCATCCTTGGCGATCAGCAGACCCGTCACTGGATTGCGCGACAGATAATCCGCAAGCGAAGAGCGGCTTCCCTTGTACTGGTAGCTGACATCCGCCTGCGTTCGCTTGAACGGCCAGGCCGTGGCTGCGCGACTGACCAAGCGCGTTGGAAAAATCTCGTCGTAATGACTGAATGCCCCGACGCGGTATTTTGGCGAAGCCGGATTGCCGGGCTGGTAAACGCGCCAGCGATCCTTCACCGGATAGTTCTCGGTGGCACCGTAAAGCTCTGCATCCGGACCAGCAGCGGAAAAAACCGGGCCACCGCCGCTCTCGGCGGCCCAACTCCACTTGACCGACGCAGCAACACAACTCGCCGCAAGTCCGGTCAGAGCCGAGCGACGCGAGGGTGCTTTCTCGCCACCGCCGAAAGACATTACGCCGCCGCCTTCTTGGCAAGCCCGAACGCGTCCGCAAGCCCCCACCCGGTCCCATAAGCCGGACCCGCTTCATGGCCAGCGAGGTGGATGTCGGGCGGCAGCGAATTTGTCATCATCAGCCGGGCCGTTTCCGGTTTCAGAATGCGCGCACCGTCAAGCTCGCCGCCGTTGAGCAGCATCTGGCAGAAGCGCAGGAAGTCGGGGACCGTCGAAACGATACCCCCGCCGCCTGAAAAGAACGTTTGCGGCGTCGCGACGTCGCCATCTGAAAGAGGTGGCGGCTGCGCGCCCGGCACGGCGACGAGACGGGCGAGTTTTTCCTCCGGCACATGGAAGCCGGTGTCAACCATCCCAAGCGGCGCGAACAGGCGGTTTTGCAGGAACTGGTCGAACGGCTGGCCCGAGACGACTTCGATAACGCGCCCGAGCACATCGTAACCGATCGAATATTCCCAGACTTCACCCGGCTGGTGCAGCAGCGGGAGTGTGCCGAGGCTGGCCACGAACGAAGCGATCGGCTTGTCGCGCCGGAACAGCGCCCGCGCGCCGTAAAGCAGGTGTACCGCCGCATTGCCAAATCCGGGGTCGGCGTAGTCCCCCATGCCACAAACCAGACCGGAAGTATTGCGCAGAAGGTCCCGGATGGTCATCGCGCGCCTCGCCGGTTCAAAAACCTTCTGCGCAAGATCCAGGAGGATCGGATCCCCTGTGGCCGGATCCTTCTTGACGACCTGCATATCCTTTAGCCCCGGCAGATACTGCGCCACGGGAGCATCGAGGTCGAGCTTGCCTTCATCGACCAGCATCATGGTGGCGACGCTGGTGATCTGCTTGGACATCGATCCGATGCGAAAGATCGAATCCGGCCGCATCGGAATTTTCTTGTCGTGATCCTCAAAACCGGTGGGCTGCAAGTAGGCCAGTTTTCCGCCTCGGGCGATCCCAACGACAAAACCGGAGGGATCACCCGTTTTAGTGTGCGTCTCAAACCAAGACGTGATGCGCGCCAGCCGTTTCGCCGAAAAGCCGAGAGTGTCCGGATCGCCGACGATCTGCAAATCGTCGGCAAGCGCCGAATCCACCAGCAGCGTAAGCGCCGCCAGCGCAGTCAATAAAATGGTAAACCGCTGATATAGCATAAGGAGGCCCGTTGTCGCAGCTCATTGCGGGGAAGGATCTCCGCGACGGGCGCCGCGAGCCTCTCTCGCAGCCTGTAACCCGTCACGGCAAAACCCGGCCGGCACTCTCACTCTCAGCCTCTTCTGGCGGAATCGGCGCCGCCGTGACCAAGCGGCCAGCTAGCTCGGCATGCGAGAGTGCCGCACGCAGACAAATGACAGAATGCGAAATCTGCGAGGCGCTCCGCCCTGCGTTCCATTCTTCGGGACTTAGCCTTGAGGTGATTTAGGGCCGCAGGCCCGATCAGGCGTGCGCCAAGGGCGCATCGCCTCAACGCAAAATGGCACCCGCAGGAGCGTGAGCATAGCGACGCCGAAGGCGGCACGCGGGACCGAGTGCAGCGACGAGATGAAGTAACCGGGCACCGACCTCCCGGGCGCATAATGCGTCGACCGATTCGTCCAACAAGATGAGCTGGAGATCCTGATGAATTACTTCGCTGGACTCGACGTGTCTCTCAAGCGCACAGCGATCTGCATCGTTGATCGAGATGGAAATATCGTCCGGGAAGGAGTGACGGATACCGAACCCGAGGCACTCATTTCCTGGCTGAGAAATACCCGCCTCGCTTTGCAACGCATCGGGCTAGAAGCCGGACAGTGTTCGTCCTGGTTGCACAAGGGGCTTTCGGAAGGTGGGCTACCCGTCGTTTGTGTTGAGACCCGACACGCAAAGAGCGTGATGCAAGCTCAAACTGTCAAGACCGACCGCAACGATGCTCGTGCACTTGCGCAAATGATGCGAACAGGGTGGTTTAAGGCGGTTCACGTCAAATCTGAAGACAGCCAAAAGCTACGGGCGTTGATGGGCAGTCGCCGGTGCCTGATCGACAAGCAACGTGACCTCAATAATCATATTCGGGCCGCACTTCGAACGTTCGGATTCAAAATGGGCCTTATCGGCCAAAGCCGGTTTGAAGAACGCGTACGCGAGCTGATCGTGGCTGATGGAGATTTACAAGCCCTCGTCATTCCATTGCTCGAAGCCCGGCGCATGCTCGGCGAACAAGCACGCGTGTTGACGCGCCTAATTGAGCGCCTGGTTCGCAGCGATGCTACTTGCCGCCGGTTCATGACAGTTCCTGGCGTTGGCCCCCTGACAGCTTTGGCATTCAAGACAACCATCGATGACCCAGGCCGCTTCCGTAAATCACGGCATGTTGGCGTCCATCTTGGACTGACCCCAGGCAAATACGCGTCCGGAGAAATCGACTACAACGGGCGCATCACCCGGTGCGGCGATGCCTTTGCTCGAGAGCACCTCTTTGAAGCCGCTCACTCTTTGATGGTCAACACCAGACGGTGGTGCTCATTAAAGGCATGGGGCATCCGCATCGCTAAACGCAGTTCCATGAAAAATGCGCTGGTCGCGGTGGCCCGCAAGATATCCATCATCCTGCACCGTATGTGGTGCGACGGCACCGACTTCCGGTGGGAAAGATCGGAGGGCGCAGCGGCCGCTTGATACCTGAACGCACTGATCAACAGAACACGGCCGAAAGGCTGTCAAGGAGTCCGGCAGGACGAGGAATGGCGAGGGTGATAACCGGTCTGCAGCGCGAGCTGATCGCGACTGCGCTCCCGAGATGGTCCCGCCACTTCTTCACGAACATCATCATGAGGCGGAGATCCCGACCTCGAAGAGAAGCGCGATCGCCGGATAGCTTGACGCCACGGGAGGTTCGGAAGGCACAGTGACCATGCGGCAATAAGACTCGATTTGCTACTTGACGCTCCAACCCCGGTTAGAGAAGACCGGTTAAGAGGGCACCCGGGAACGGGGCAGTGATAGCGACGCCGGCATACTTCATGACGGCGGGCCCCTTTCCCGAGTGCCCCCGGCGAGGAGCTCCGCAGCCCTTGCGCGAGCTGGGGTAATCCGATCCCGGCCACTCGCTAATCTTGTGCCGGGGTTGATTCGGCTCAGCAAAGGAGACAAGCGATGACCCTGTATGTCGGACTGGATGTTTCACTAAGAATGACATCAATCTGCGTCGTCGAGGCGGATGGCTCGTCGGTATGGGAAGGCAAAGCCGAAAGCGAGCCAGTTCCGTTGGTAAAGGTGCTTTCGCCTTGGCGCGACAAAATCGCTCTCATCGGGATCGAGGCTTGTCCGCTTTCCGAATGGCTTTACGGCGCATTGGTTGAGAGTGGGTTTCAGATCGTTTGCATTGAGACCCGGCATGCACAGCGCTTCTTGTCCTCTCGTCCCAACAAGACCGACCGCAGCGATGCGCGCGGCATCGCTGAGATGATGCGCCTCGGACAATATCCATCGGTGCACGTGAAGAGCAAAGCGTCACTCGCGCAAGAAGTTCGTCGATCACATGCTGGCGATCGAAGACACAATCCGGGGATTGATGAAGGTGCATGGGTTAAAGCTTGGTGCAGTGCACCGAAGCCGTTTTGCGGTGAGGGTCGAAACTCTGCTCGCGGATGCGCCTGACTTGCGGATGGCCATCGAGCCACTGCTCGAAGCGCGCAACATGATGCGTAAGCACAAAGCCCTCATGGATCGGCAGCTTTCGCAAATGGCTCGCAAGGATGATGTTTGCAAGCGGTTGATGACCGTATCCGGCGTTGGACCGCTCGTGAGCTTATCGTTCAAGGCGACGATTGACGATCCAGGGCGGTTCAAGGATTCCAGGGCCGTGGCGGCGCATCTGGGATTGACCCCTCGCGTTTATCAGTCAGGCGAGATTGATCGATCAGGCAATATCAGCAAATGCGGTGACAAGCTGATGCGGCATGCGCTCTATGAAGCCGCGAACTCGCACATGCGGATTTCCAAAAAGTGGTCGACACTTCGGGCCTGGGGCGTCAAGCTCGCCAAACGTATCGGGTCCAGAAAAGCGTGCGTGGCAGTTGCCCGCAAACTCGCGATTATCATGCATCGGATGTGGGTCGAGGAAACGGACTTCCGCTTCGGAAAGCCGCCTGTGACCCAACCCACATAAGGAGCGTCCCGGCGTAACGATCTGCTCTGCCGAGGACGTGGGGAGGGTCAGTCCGTTTCGATCCCTGTGCTGTGCTCAAGCACGCGCTGTGAGCTTGGACGACCCAACTCGCCGGACCCCATCATGGAGCATGCCGCAGGGCTGACTCCGGACAGAAGCGCGGGCCAGGCAGCGGTGGATCGCGGAACGATAGCCGCATGATGCGGCAACGATCGTTACCCGAATGGGCGGAGACACCGGCAAGCGGTGGCTCCGGTCGCGGATCTATGCCCGAGACTAGAGCGTGACCGCCCGAAGGGCTGGCCGCCCAAAAATCATTTCTCAGTTTGCCCCAATAGCAGACATTTGGAGGACTAAAGCGGAGGTCCGAAAAGGGCCGATATTGTTGCAAAAGTCGGAAATCGAACAACCCTAAAACTCTCGCAAAAGCTGATCGTTGGACTTCTCTGCTGCCGCGTCGCCTTTCAACGCCATTACGGAGGTCCGTGATCAATTTGGGATGAAACGATATGGTCCCTCACGTCGCCTCGCGTAAAACGCATCGGCGGCTCTAAGAATTTTCGTTCGCCCCCTCAAAAAGACTTTTGCAACAATATCGGCCAATAGGCGACATCGGGCTTGCATTTCTTGCGACGAGGAGAGCGCCACTGAGATGGCTATAAGCAAAAGCCCCGGACAATGCCGGGGCTTTGAAGATTTCGATTTTTCTGTTGTCGATGAGGCGACTGCGACAAACGGGTTGTTCTCCTTCGTTCGAGGATAGT
Organism: Bradyrhizobium sp. LA2.1; assembly: GCF_040547725.1. Taxonomy (NCBI): domain Bacteria; kingdom Pseudomonadati; phylum Pseudomonadota; class Alphaproteobacteria; order Hyphomicrobiales; family Nitrobacteraceae; genus Bradyrhizobium; species Bradyrhizobium sp. LA2.1. The sequence goes on along the minus strand of NZ_JBEPQI010000012.1, from coordinate 231,545 downwards.
GGCGTACTCAATGCCCGCGAAAGCTCTTCACTCCTTGAATAGGTCGGCGCTGATGAGGATGACCGGCTCGGACGAGGCAGGCATCGCAATCGAAAAACGACGCGCGTGTCTATTATATTCCATGGATTTGCTACATCTCGTTACGGCAGCTGTGGCCTTCTTAGGCACGATCATAAGGAGATGGCATCACAAACAGATGGCGCACGTTTTATGGCAGCCGCGCTGTCTTGAAGTCGCCTCGCGACGGCACCATGTTGGGGGCGTCGATGAGACGCGTAGGACTTATCGACATCACGGTAGGTAACGCGACGCGCCTCGGCGCATCGCACGTTCCACCACGCGACGCTGCGCGTCGCAACCCATCGCTACGCAACGCTTGAGCCGCTGGGGAAGCCCGGCGGCTTGCGTGCGTTTAGCCCGGACGGTCCCCCTCAATCGCCTGGGGCTCCGAGACGCCTACCGCAGCGAGCCGGAGGCTGAGACCGAGGAGATCTGACAACCAGGGCGCGAGTTAGTCCCACGCCGCCTGACCCGCCAGTTCACGCCGGCGGGCCTTACTTCGGTGGGTGCAAATCGCCTAGAAGCCAGCGGCCAAGGCCCTTGGACTTCATGGGGTCTTCAAACGCGGCAAAGGTCGTAAGTACCTGATTGCAAACAGCGCAAGTCGACGCCCCGGGCGCGTGCTATGGCTCGATGCTAACGAGCATCATCCGGGCCTTGCACTTCGGGCAGGCGGGACGCTCAATTGCAGCGAATGGAATGACGGACGAGAGGCGTTGAGATTGGGGCATGATGCTTCCCTCGAACAGGGGGAGCGCACTCTCTGTCACCGGTAGTAATGCCTAGGAGGCGGAGCGGTGGTTGTCTAAGTATGCGCCTGAGGGATCTCAAACGCGATTTAATTCGCAGGTATTCGGACCAAGGCTGGCAAACTGCGAAGGTGAATGTTGCGGCGCGGGCGCTGTCCGCCTCAATCACCCGCGCCGGGATTTGGCGAGAAGTATTGGAGTTTGTCCGGCTTCCCCTCCCATTCCTTAGAGTCGGGCGGGGGCGCTTTTTTGACCATAATATTTGGCCAGATTTTCGCGTATTCCGCATTCAGCGACAGCCATTTCTCTAGCCCCGGCTCGGTGTCAGGCTTGATCGCGTCGACCGGGCATTCCGGCACGCAGACCCCGCAGTCGATGCATTCGTCCGGGTGGATGACGAGCATGTTCTCGCCCTCGTAGAAGCAGTCCACGGGGCACACTTCGACGCAGTCCATGATTTTGCAGCGAATACAGCTCTCGTTGACGACGAAGGTCAATTAAGCGTCCTTTCAGCAGATCGCAGCAGTGAACTCATTCATGGTATCCGTCCTCGCGGTGCTCGTTCATGGGTTGAAAATGGACGCACAGAAGACCTACATCCTCTGGCTGAATCGGAACACCGAGGAGCAGGCATTCAACGGCCGAGGGGCCCGTGCTAGGCAGGTTGCCGCACATCTCTCTGCCGAAGTGCGTGCAGTCCGGGCAAACACCGAACCGCCGATGCGCACCACCCGTAGCTAGAGTGGACAGCACTTGGTGCAGGGCGCGACGCATCGCAGTTCGCTCTGTCGCGTCGAGCGAATCCACGGCGCGCACCAGAACTTCGAACGGATCGCGTGCAAGCGCTTTTTTGCCCTTGCTCGTCAGTCGCAGACTTACGCTTCGCCCGTCCGTCTTGAATGGCTGTCGGACCAAGTACCCACCCGCTTCAAGCGCCTTAATGGCTTGTGTTGCAGTGCCGCGGGTTGTCGCTTGAAATTCCGCGAATACCGACGGGGTCCGCGAGAACGGGTTGGCACGGGCGAAGAAGCGGAGCGCCATCCATTGGGCCGGACTGAGTTCACCGTCATAGCCCTCAGCTTGTACGAACCGTCCCACCTGCAGCAGGAGCTCTGCCGTTTCGCGCGATGACATGACTGCCTCTTTGGAAATATAATAGTGTTTCGAAATTAACTTGACAACCGATCGGATGCAGATAATTTTGTTTCGAAACTAGTTTGAGGGCTTGAATCATGGCCCGCAACGCGGCCCTGCCGATCCTTACGGACGAACCCGGCCTCACCCATTATCTTGAGGAAATTCGGCGGTTCCCGATGTTGGAGCGCCAGGAAGAATACCTACTAGCCAAGCGCTGGCGCGAGCACGGCGATCGCGATGCGGCGCACAAGCTGGTCACCAGCCATCTGCGGCTCGTGACCAAGATCGCCAGGGACTATCGCGGCTACGGCCTGCCGATCTCTGAGGCGATCTCCGAGGGCAATGTCGGCCTGATGCAGGCGGTCGAGCGCTTCGAGCCGGAGAAGGGCGTCCGGTTCGCCACCTACGCCGTGTGGTGGATCAAGGCGGCGATCCAGGAATACATCCTGCGGTCGTGGTCGCTGGTGAAGATGGGCACCACGGCCAACCAGAAGAAGGTGTTCTTCAACCTGCGCAAGGCCCAGAGCAAAATCTCCGTCCTCAACGATGGCGATATGCAGCTGGACCAGGTGAAGATCATCGCCCGGCGGATCGGCGTCACCGAAACGGACGTGATTTACATGAACCGGCGGCTCGGCGGCGACGCCTCGCTCAACACCGCGATCCGCGAGGACGGCGATTCCGGCGAGTGGCAGGACTGGCTGGTGGACGAATCCACGGACCAGGAGACGACGCTCGCCGCGAGCGAGGAGTTCGATAACCGCCGCAAGACGCTGTCCAGCGCGCTCATCGTGCTCAACAAGCGCGAGCGGCGCATCTTCGAGACACGCCGGCTCGCCGAGGAACAGATCACGCTCGTGGAGCTGGCCGAGGAATTCGGCGTCTCGCGCGAGCGCGTGCGCCAGATCGAGGTGGGCGCCTTCGCGAAGGTGCAGAACGCAGTGAAGCACCGCGTCGCGGCGATAGCGACCCCGGAGCCACTGCAGGTGCTTTAGCTTCCAACCCTCTCCCGTGGTGGGAGAAACTGACGATGGACGTGTCGCTATGGGTGCGTTTTACGGCAACCGAGCGACGCGAGAGGGGCGCCGCTCACCGGGTGCTGATCGAGCCCTTGCTCGACGATCCATGCGCGGCACTTTGCATCGTCGACCGGGCGCCTAAGCCGCGCGCTGTAGATGGAAAGTTATCCGACGTTTCATAATGAAGTCGGGGTGCCGATCGTGCGCATTGGTTGCCGCGAGTTCAAGTGCATTGGGGATATACCGCCGCAAGATCACCCGCACATCTACCTCAAGATGGGCGATGCCAGTGAGATCGTCTGCCCCTATTGCTCTACGCTATTCCGCTTCGATCCAAGCTTGGGCGCACACGAAGCTGACCCGGCAGATTGTGCTTACCGTGATACGGACTGAGTTGAATTGCAGTAACGCTGCTTCCTTCGTCATGCCGGCCGCAGCCAACCAGCGCCAGGCGCTATCGTCCCGCAGTTTCGGGGCGGTTCACGATGGCCACGAACGATCCGAATTCGGCAGGATGCAAGCGTCACGACGGCCGAACCAGCCATAGCGGTTGCGCGCGACCAAGCCATAGATCGCGTCGCGGATCATCCGTGGGATGAATTGGAAGATCCATGTCCACTGTAGAGTCAGGAACGAAAGTATCTGCTACATAGTTTTTATCGACCGAACCAAACCGGATAGAACCACGCCGACGATCTCGACGCCGCCTACAAGATTGCCGAATGGAAGGACGAGAAGCTGAATCCTGTTTTGCAGGATATGTACCGGCACCTTACTTCCACGAAAGATCAAATCATCGAAGACACATTCGTCGTCGAGAACTTTAAACGTGTCAGCGACAGGCTAGACAGTCAGAAAGCCGCGCTCGCGCAGGAACTACTGGCCTCCGGCGCATGACGGCAAGGGAGTGACCATGAAGGCGGACCGAGGTGATCAAACTCGATGACTCCAGAAATGATCCAGGACGCGACTGTAGGCCGGGCGCTTCCTGTTTTTCACCTTGATCCAGTGCTCGCACCGGCCGCCCTTGTAGGCGCGCTCGCGGTGCGTTCGACAACATCGTCGACGCCAAACGCGTGATGTCGGTCCTGGGTAAGTTTCTCGCACGGTATGGACTCACCCTCCACCCCGATGAGACGCGCCTCGTCGACTTCCGCCCAAAGAGATCACAGAGCGCGCGCCACCCGGAGACGGATGGGACCACCTTCGACTTCCTTGGCCTGACCCATGTCTGGGGACGGTCTCGGAACGGTAAGGACACGGTTCGGCAAGTAAGGGCCAAAAGCCGGTTTGCCCGCGCAGTGGCCGCAGTTAGTGGCTGGTGTCGGAAAAACCGCCACTGGTCCCTTCGCGACCAGCATCGCCATCTGTCCTCTATGATGCGGGGCCACTTCGCCTACTACGGCATCGGCGGCAACAGTCGACGCTTGCGCTGGTTCGCCAATCAAGTGGTGCGTATCTGGCGCAAGTGGTTGTCACGGCGTGATCGTCAAGGCGTGGTCCGATGGGCCCGCTTCAACGAACTCCTGGCACGGCATCCATTGCCTTCAGTCAAGATCCTCCATGGCTACGCCCGCGAGCGAATCTCTCGAACCGGATGCGGGAAATCTGCACGTCCGGGTCTGTGAGGGATGGGGACGGCAACGTCCCCATCTACTCGGCACTCAAATCATACGCCGCCCTGCGGACAGTGCGCGAAGCCATCACGACGGAGCCGATGAACTGGGTACTCGATGCCGACGACGGCCAAAGCTGTCGTGGGAGCGACCCGTCAGAGGGGCCGGAAATTCCCCATGCAAAATCGGCATCCCTTTTTGCGGCGCGTTAAAAACCCCGCCATCCACCGAAATGAATGACGGGGCTTTCGAGCTTTCTCTTTTTCGGGGATTTCTCCTTTCCAAAGATACTTGCTCTGGCAGGATAACGGCTTCGAGCCTGATGAGTTCCGAATATTTTCTGATCCGCCAGATTTTTATTCGGTGTGGTCGGCTCAAGGTCCAATCCGGGGCTGCCAGGAAATATGCCGGCACATCGCGAAATGAGGCGTACGTCCTGACCTATCACCCCGTGCTCGGGGAACTTGAATGCCTACATAGCATAATTTTGTGCCGATGTCTGGCTAGGCCCATGTCCGTTCAGGGTCGTGTGTCACGAGCGCCGTCTGAGTACGACGGTGCGCAACTGTACGAGAGATGAAGGAGGGCCCTTCGAGGTCGGCAATCAGGTGTTGATCTCAAGCTGCCGCGAGCTGCTGTCGTCAAAATCACGCAAAAGCACGCTCGCGGCGCTCCTTTAAGAGTACATTGGAACCGGAAGGCGTGAGGGCGGAAGTCCCTTTCCGCGGACCAAGTCCGCGAAAAGGGGACGCAAGACGCTACCGCGCTGGCGCGCGCATGGACGCCGGCTGGCCTGGCAGCTTCAGCCTGGGTCCTACCTCGGTCAGCTTGCCGTCGGCGAGGTCAAACACCTGCAGGTCCTGGTCGATATAGTTGGCCACATACAGGTAGTCGCTGTTCGGACTGTAAGCGACACCCTCCGGCAGGCCGCCGAGCGGCGCACGCGCGGTCACCGTCAGCTTACCGTCGGTGCCGATCGACATCAAAACGAGTTCGCCGGCTCTGGTCTTGAACCAGTCGCTGTCCTTGGCCGAGCTGCCAAGCAGCAGCGGGGTGGCTGCGGTCTTCCCATTGGGCGCGATAGCGAAGCCTTCCGGTCCGGTACCGGGAGTCATCACGTCGACCACGTGGGGATGTGGACCAGTCGCTTCGATAATCACCGCGGCATCGGCGTTGTTCTTCTGTGCGCCGGTGTTCGATGCGATGACGTATTTGCCGTCTGGCGTGATGTCGATGTTGTAGGGATTGAATGCCGATGGAATGTCCATCGACTTGTCGTAGGTCACGCTTTGTCCATCGATCGCCAACACGCCGATTTTGTGCACGAGGTTCAGGCAGACAAAGGCGCGCTTGCCGTCGGGTGCGATGACAACGGCCGCAGCCTGCTGCTCCACCGGTACCTCGCCGACGGCCTTGACTGTTGAACCCTGTATCGAGACAACAGAGACACTCTTGCCGTCTCGGTTGGCGATCAACGCGAGGTCGCCTTTCTTGGAGATCGAGAGACCGGATGGCTGCCGCCCGACGGCAACCGTGTCGATCAACTTCGGCGGATCCGCAGTGAGGTCAATCACGTACAGTTTGTCATCCGGGACTGTTTTCCAGGAGCTCCCCTCCTGGACGTGAACCACGGAATTGGCGACCAGGCCCAGCTTGCCGTTTGGTGTGATCTGCAGGTTCGTGGGCGGGCCCAGCAGAGAGTTCGCCAGCGGCAGGCTTGCGCGAACCTTGGGTTTGGCGGGGTTGGAAATGTCCACAACCAGCACGGCATCGCTACCCGGGGCACCATTCGTCTGGCCTTCGGGACCATAGGTGATCTTGCTGTCAAGGCCGATCAGGATGTCGTTGGTTCCGGCCATCGCCGAGCTGCTGCCGACGAGGCCAAACAGGCACGTGGCGCAAAGAGCAGTGCTTAAATTCATGATGCGTTTTCTCCCGTCCCGCTTCATTTCTAGATGAGCCTGTTCCGCCACCGTACTTCGCAGCCTTCAGGGCTGGCAACCATTTACCGCGCTGACGGGCGTGGGGACGTTCGCCAGCGCCACGCGGGCGGACCATTGACCTTCGAGCAGCGCGCCGCGCAGCCGCGTGACGACCGCTTCGGGTCAAAATGCGAAGAACTCAACGTGAGCAGATTCAGTCCGCTATGCCCCATTGAACGGACCTCAATGAGGCGCGCCGCCAATTCGCTGATGGGCCAGGAGCGGTCATACGAGGTCATTGCATGCGTATTGGATGATCGCGTCTAGAACTCGCGCCTTCGGCATTATCGTCATCCTTGCGCAGAGCGAATTCACTCTCGTTGGCAGCCCTCTGTACGGCGTCGCCCTCAAACGCCATCGCCGTCCCTAGCTCGAGCGCGCCTTGCTTGAATCGTTTATCCGTCATCACGAGCTGCATTTTGTCATCGGCATTGTTCCTCGTCATGGCTCGGAGGCCCTTTGCCGCGATGTCATGCGAACCGTCCGCGCTAAACGCGCGCGAGCCGCCGGGATTCCCCGGCGGCTCGCGCGTTGCGTAGCGATGTGGTGCGACGCGCAGCGTCCCGTGGTGGAACGTTGCGATGCGCCGAGGCGCGTCGCGTTGCCTACCATGATGTCGATAAGTCCTACGCGTCTCATCGACTAAGCTAACATGGCTGATCGCGAGGCGACTTCAAGACAGCGCTGCTGCCGTAGTCGCCATCTCTTTCGATCGCGCCGAAAAGCCGCGACTACTGGAACGGGATGTAACAAGACCTGTAACGGTCAATGCCGAAGGGAAAATGCATAGCCTGTCTCAAGAAAGAAGGGGAAATGCATAGGCGGTCTCAAGAAATCGGGTCTAAGCTGCGCAACGCTCGGGGGAAATTCGATCCAGACCCGGAGCTATATCATCATGAAAACGCCATTCGCAATTGCTGCTGCGGCCGCGGCGGGACTTTCGTTCGTACAACCGGCGCTGGGACAATCGGAAGGCAATAAGCTTGGCACTGTGCATTTCGAAACATCATGCAAACCGGAGGCTCAGAAACTCTTCGACAACGCGATGCTGTACCAGCACTCGTTCTGGTATCGCGCGTCGCAACAGGTGTTTGGGGATGTGCTGAAGGCCGATCCGGAGTGCGGCATCGCCTACTGGGGCATCGCCCTAAGTTTGCTGTTGAATCCGCACGTCGCGACACCCGCAAAGAACCTCGCCGAAGGCGCTGCCGCGATCGCGAAGGGAAAGAGCGTCGGTGCCAAGTCTCAACGCGAGCTCGATTATCTAGACGGGCTCGCGGTCATGTACGCCGACTACGAGAAGGTCGATCATCGCACCCGCATACAAGCCTATGCGAAGGCCATGGAACAACTGGCCCAGCGCTATCCAAACGACGATGAGGCGCAGATCCACTATGCGCTCGCGCTGAATACTTCGGCGTCGCCGGCCGATAAGACCTACGCCAGCCAGCTCAAGGGCGCTGCCATCCTGGAGCCGATCGCAATACGCCAGCCGCAGCATCCCGGCGTGTCCCATTACCTCATCCACCTCTACGACTATCCGCCGCTTGCCGAGAAAGGCCTCGATGCCGCGCGGCGCTACGCCAAGATCGCTCCAGCAGCAGCGCATGCCCAGCACATGCCGTCGCACATTTTCACGCGAGTCGGCTATTGGACTGAATCGATCGCGTCGAACGTCGAAGCAGCGCGTGTCGCAAAGGAATCCAAGGATCTCCACGACCGGTTGCATGCAATGGACTACCTCGTTTATGCCGATCTGCAACTCGGACAGGACGAGAAAGCCAAGGCCGTGATCGACGAGATGATGACGATCACCGGCTTCACCGAGACGTTCTTGCCCGGGCCGTATGCACTGGCTGTTTCGCCGGCCCGCTACGCCGTGGAACGCGGCGACTGGAAGGCTGCCGCGGAGCTTCAGGTTCGCCCCAGCCCGCTGGCCCAAGTGCAGGCGATAACTTATTTTGCTCGTGCCCTCGGCGCAGCCCGCTCCGGCAATCCGGAAGCCGCCAAGGCCGACATCGCCAAGCTCGCTGAGCTGCGGGATAAGCTGCGAGACGCCAAGGACGCCTATTGGTCGGAGCAAGTCGATATTCAGCAGCAAGTCGCAGCCGCCTGGCTGCTCTATGCCGAAGGCAAGCGCGATGACGCACTAAGCGCCATGAGTGCAGCCGCCGATGCCGAGGACAAGACCGAGAAGCATCCGGTGACGCCAGGCGTGCCCAAGCCGGCCCGCGAACTCTATGGCGTCATGCTGCTTGAGAACGGCAATGCCAAGGAGGCGCTCACCGCCTTTGAAGCGACGCTAAAGAAGGAACCAAACCGGCTCGGCGCCTATGCGGGCGCAGCAATGGCCGCCGAAAAGTCCGACGATGCCACCAAGGCCCGGGAATATTACGGCAAGGTCGTCGCGATCGCCGATGGCGCCGACAAGACCCGGACCGAGGTTGCAGACGCGCGCGCGTTCCTGCAGAAGCACTGAGGCGCGCGCGGCGAGAGCACGGGAGCAAGTCGTGAGAGCATTCTTCCTGCCGATTGCGCTGGGTATCCTTGCGACCCCGGCCGGCGCCCAGTCGCTTCAGGTCATCGGGTATTCCGGGTATCTTGGCGAGTGGGAGTTGACCGCCACCGTGACGGAACAGATGTCCGGCCAAAAAAAGGAATACTTCGGGCCATTGATGATGAGGCATATTGGTCTGTGCACTCAGGATGGCCCCGAGGAGAAGACGGGTGAAATGCGTTTTCAGGTATCGGCCTCATCATCCCAATTGAATGCGACATTCTCGGTTGCCGGCGTCGAATGCACCTACAGCGGACGGTTGTCAGACTCTTATACAGGCACGATGGACTGCCCCGATCGACAGGCCGTTCCCCTCAAGCTGTGGTTGAAATAGCTTCCCGTCAGCCTCGCCAGCAGAGGTTTTTGCCTCGGCCTCCAAGTCCGTTGTGGGTCAAAAGCGTCGCTCTGGGACGCCGCCGTTCACTTCCGGTCTACTCCGATGATCGGACGTGCTCAGGCTCGCTTGCCACTTCGCTGATGGGCCAATAATGGACATACACGCTATCCGCAAAAAGACCGACTATGCTGTCTTGAAAAGGACGGGAGACGACGGCGAGACCAGCGTCAGTTTGCCTTCCTCTGGACAGGGGGGCGTCGACAAGTCAAATTGTTTGCATTGCTTGGCCCGTGCGCGCGTTTGCGAAGGCAGCTCACCAAAAGCGCGACGGTAGACGCGCGAGAAATCCCTGTGTGTACCGAAAACTTAAGCTCGGGCGTAGTGGTGATGAAGTCCGCCTAGGACGGCAAGTGACCTGACCACACCGGTTCGCTGAACCGGGCGAGAAACCGGCGCATCCTTATCCAAGGCCAAGTGCGTCCGCGTCTCATTATAGTAGCGAGCGTAAGATTTCAGAATCCGGCGCAGATGTGCCTCGCCCAGGACAATGATGTGGTCCACACATTCACGCCGGATCGACCCGATCAGCCGTTCGGCAAAGCCATTCTGCCAGGGTGAGGCCGGTGCAATAGGCTTGTCCCGGATGCCCATGGCACGCAGTCGGCGTGTGACGACCGCACCGTAGATGCGATCACGGTCCCGGATCATGTAACCGGGAGCCCCGTCCCAGGGAAATGCCTCCGTTATCTGATGCGCAACCCATTCTGCGGTCGGATTTGCTGTGACGTTGGTCCAGACGATATCTCTACGGTCGAGCCGGACGATGACGAACGCATAGAGCAGGTCGAAACCGATAGTTGGAACAACGAACAGATCCATGGCGGCAATGTCCGGCGCGTGGTTGCGCAAGAAGGTTCGCCATCCCTGGCTGGGTGGCCCCCGTCGTTTGACCATGTACTTGGCGACGCTCGACTGCGCGACTTCAAACCCGAGCTTGAGCAGTTCGCCGTGGATGCGCGGCGCGCCCCAAAGCGGATTTTCGACGCTCATCCGCCGGATCAAGGCGCGCAGTTCCGTGTCGATCTGCGGTCGCCCTCCCTGTGGGCGCGACTTCCAACGCCAGTAGCAGCGAAAGCCGGCCCTGTGCCAACGCACGAGCGTCTCGGGCCGGATGATTGTGAGAACCTTCAGGATTGATGGAAACCAGCGATACAGCTGGATCAAGAACCAGCGATCATGGTTCGTGAGCCGGACGCGACCACGAGGCCTGCGCCTCAAGACAATCAACTGATGTCGAAGCACCGCGTTCTCGGCTTCAAGCCGCAACTTCGACTTGAAGGGCGAGGCCAGGACGGCCAGAACGAAACAGAGCAGCCCAATCATTCCGCCAGCTTAGGCGATTCCATCAGGTCATCAACTCGGATTAGGTTTTCGGTACACACACCGATCGTCGAACCCGCGCTTGGGACAGTTCTAGGCGTGTCCCAGATCAGACGCCCTTCTCTTTCATAGGCCGCAACGACCAGCCGAGCTTCTTGAGCTGCCGCAGATCGCTTGAGGCTTCCGCAAGCAGCCAGTCACGGAAGGTCACGATCTTCGGCAGTGTTGCGGTGGCCTTGGGGCAAATGATCCAGTAGGTCTTCGAAAGGCGAAGCGATTCCGGAAACGGCCGCACCAGGCGACCGTTGATAAGGTCCCAGGCCGCCAGCATCGTACGCGCGAGCGCGACGCCTTGGCCGTTGATCGCGGCGTCGATCACCATGCTCGCGCGGTTCAAAACTGGGCCATGCATGACGTCGGCACCGTCGAGCCCCGCGGCCTAAAGCCAATTTGTCCAATCGGCCCGGCTATCCAGGTGCAGCAATGGAAAGTTGAGGATGTCGGCGGGCTTGTTGAGCCGGCGCCGTCCAGACATGAGTTTGGGGCTGCACACGGCAAAGAGCTGCTCACCGCTCAAGCGGACGGTGTCGAGTCCCGGCCAGTTACCGTCGCCGTGACGCACGGCGAGATCGACCTCCTCCCGCGCGAAGTCGACATGATGCAGCGTCGCGGAAACCCGCAAGTCAATGCCCGAATGTGCTTCGGCAAAGTGGCCGAGCCGATGCACCACCCACTTTGCGGCGAAATCCGGCGACGTGCTGACGGTCAAGACGCCGGCGTTCTGACGCTGCAGGAGCCCCTCAGTGCCGATCGCGATGCGGTCCAGCGCGTCGCGCACGACGGTGAGGTAGTCCTTGCCCGCTTCCGTGATGATGAGGCGCTGACGTTCTCGATTGAACAGCTTGACGGCGAGTTCAGCTTCGAGCGCCTTCACCTGGTGGCTCACCGCTCCCTGCGTGACGCAAAGCTCTTCGGCCGCCCGCGTAAAGCTCTCATGCCGCGCCGCGCCCTCGAAGGCTTTCAGGGCATTCAATGGCGGCAGGCACGGGCGCATCGTACGACTTCATGAGAAAAACTAGGGCAGGCAAGAGAAACGATGCTTTGCGGCCCCCCCGCTGACACTATTGGAAAGCTCCAACGTAGCATTTCATGAGATTTGGAGCTTGTCGATGTCGACCTTCACTAATCCCTTCTCGTTTCCATTCATTCCGGCGGACGACCCTCCGACCCGACTTCATCAATCCGATTCCGGACCGGGCCCGGCTATTGGATGGCGCGGATGGTCAGCTTGGGCGGCCCGGCGCAGGCTGCGCGGGGCGCTTCGCGAGCTTGCCGACGACAAACACCTACTCGCAGACATCGGCCTGACCCGCGAGCAGGCCCTGGAGGAAGCAGCCAAACCGTTCTGGCGGTAAGCGATTTCACCAAGGGAGAAACAGATGGCAGACCCGATCGTCTACGGCTTCCCGCGAAGTACCTTTGTCAACATTGTTCGCCTGATCCTGACCCACAAGGACGTGGCGCACAGCTTTCACGACCTTGAACCGGTGATGGCGGGCGTACCTTGAAGAGCGCCGCATCCTGAAGTTCGGCGACTGTTTTCGTCTTGCTGGTGAAGACGAGATCGCCATCAGGAACACTTCCAGCATCGAACCGCATCACGAAAGGCGGCACGGTTCCGGCGGGCATGAAAGCACGGGCGCGGTCGACGTAGCCCACCGTCTCCGCCGTGGCCTGCGCCATGTCGGTGCCGGGATGAAATTCGAGCTTGATCAGCCCTACGCCTTGGATCGATCTGCTTTCGACATGCTCGATGCCGGTGATGTAGAGGAAGTGGTACTCATAGTAGTTGACGATGAACCCTTCCATCTGTGCCGGATCCATCCCCCCGTATGGCTGAGCCACATACAGGACGGGCACGCCGAGATCGGGAAAAATGTCGCGAGACATGCGATCAAGCGCCAGAACACCGATCAAGGCGACGGCTACGATCATCGTCAAAAGCGAAATCGGGCGTCGCAACGCCAATGACACCAAGTTCATCGTGCCGCCTCAGCCGGATCTGCCGCGTCCGAGCGACCCAACGCGCCGGGACGGCAGCTGCTACTGGGACATTTTGAAGAAATGCAGCTCATGTTTTGGTCCAAACGCCCAGCGCACGAGGTCACACGACTTCGAGCAGTGAGCAGAGCTTGGACGGAGAGCCGTCTTGGAACGCCGGGGGTCTGCAGGCCCCGACTTGAAGATCAAACATTGCAATTCAGCGTGATCTTCTCAACTAAATTTACTTTTACGGTTCTCGAAATCCAATTGACGAGAAATTGTAGGCGTACGTCAGGGCCGGCGCGGCACGTAGCCGACCTGGCTTCCCGCGACCGATGCAATGCCGACATAGGCGACCATCTTGATCGCAAGCGCCGTGCCCAGCACGCGCCCGCCTTGTCGCCGGCGATCTTGAACGCCAGCAAGCCGAGCGCGACGGTCATCAGGCGGGTGCCGACCAGCGCGATGACCTGGGCGGCGAACAGGTGGCGATAGGTGCGGTTGGCGAGAACTGGCAGCATGCCAGATTCAAATCTATTCCGCGGCGCGTTTCGAAACGAAGTATTGTTCGCTTTCCGGCTGCGACCGCCGCGGCGCGAAATAGGCGTAGAGCGCCGGCAGAACGAGCAGCGTCAGCACCGTCGCCGTAAGCAGCCCTCCGATGACGACGGTGGCGAGCGGTCGCTGAACTTCCGCGCCGGTGCCGGTCGCCAGCGCCATCGGTACAAATCCAAGCGAGGCGACCAGCGCTGTCATGACCACCGGCCTGAAGCGGGTCAGCGCCCCCTCTTTGATTGCATCATGCGTGTCCAGGCCATCGTCGATCAGCTTGCGGATCTGGCTCAGCATCACGAGCCCGTTCAGCACGGCCACGCCGGACAGCGCAATGAAGCCGACAGCGGCCGAGATCGAGAATGGCATGCCGCGCAACCAGAGCGTGATAATGCCGCCGGTCAAAGCCAGAGGGACGGCACTGAAGACGAGCAGCGCATCCCGCGCCGATCCCAGTGCCCCGAGCAGGAGCAGGAAGATCAGGGCAAAACAGCCCGGCACGACGAATAGCAGCCGCTGGCGGGCGACGGAGAAATTCTCGAACTGGCCGCCCCAGGTCAGATAGCTGCCGGGAGCGAGCTTCACCTGCTCGGCGACCTTGGCCTGCGCCTCGGCAACAACGGACCCGATATCCCGCCCGCGCACCTCGGCAGTCGCGACCACCCGCCGCTTGCCGTTCTCCCGGCTGATCTGATTGGCGCCATCCGTCTGCTCGAACGCGGCAAGCGTGCGCAGCGGAATGGACGCGGCAGGCGCGTCGGGATTGGCATGCGGCAGCGGCACCGGCAGGTTCTCAAGCGCGGAGACGTCGGAGCGCAAAACATCGTTCAGGCGGACCACGATCTGGAAGCGGCGGTCTCCCTCGAACACGAGGCCGGCGACGCGCCCACCTATCGCCGTTTCGATCAGGTCTTGAATGGTGACGAGGTTGAGCCCGCGGCGCGCGATCTCTGTCTTGTCAATTTTGATTTCGAGGAACGGCAGGCCGGTCGTCTCCTCGACCTTCACGTTTTGCGCACCCTCGATGCGGCGCAGTACGTTAGCGATGTCCTCCGCCGTGCGTTGCATCTCGGCAAAATCCTCACCAAAGACCTTGACCGCCAGATCCTCTCGCACGCCGGCGATCAGCTCGTTGAAGCGCATCTCGATCGGTTGCGAGAAGCCGAGCTTGTTGCCGGGTAGTTTGCTCGCCTCGACTTCGATCTCCTTGATGAGATCGTCCTTGGACATCGACGGGTCCGGCCACTCGCTCTGCGGCTTGACGATGATGTAGGTGTCGGAGGAGCTTGGCGGCATCGGGTCCGCGGCAAGGTCGGGCGTGCCGGTTCGCGAAAACACGAAGGCGACCTGCGGAAACTTGCTAACGGATTGCTCGATCAGGAGCTGCATCGCCTGCGCCTGCGCCAGCGAGGTGCTGGGAATGCGCTTGACCTCCATCACAATGTTCTTTTCATCCAGCGTCGGCGTGAATTCCTGCCCGAGCCTTGTGAACAGCGCTGCTGCGCCGATGATCAGGAGCACAGCGATGCCCATCACCGGCAGTGGTGAGGCAGTGGCGCGGGAGAGCAGCGGCGCATAGACGGACTTCAGGCTGCGGATGATGGCATTTTCCTGTTCGCGTACCGGCTTTGACATTGCGATCGCAACCGTCGCCGGCACGAAGGTCAGCGACAGGACGAACGCGGCGGCGAGCGCTATCATGACGGTGAGCGCCATCGGCTCGAACGTCTTGCCTTCGACGCCGGTGAACGTGAGCAGCGGAACGTAAACCAGGATGATGATGAGCTGGCCGTAAACCGTCGGCCGGATCATTTCGGTGGCCGATGCGGTTACGGTTTCGAGGCGCTCATGCAGCGACAGGCTTCGTCCGAGTTCGCGCTGCCGTTCCGCCAGATGGCGCAGGCTGTTCTCTGTGATGATCACGGCGCCGTCGACGATCAGCCCGAAATCGAGCGCGCCGAGGCTCATGAGATTGGCGCTGAGCCGCCCCTGCAGCATGCCGGTCGCGGTCAAGAGCATTGCGAGGGGAATGACGCAAGCCGTGATCAGCGCCGCGCGGAAATTGCCGAGCATCAAGAACAGCACCGCGATCACGAGCAGCGCGCCTTCGGCCAGATTGGTCGCAACCGTCGTGATCGTCGCGTCGACGAGCTGCGTGCGGTTCAGCACCGTTCGCGCCTGGATGCCCGGCGGCAGCGCCCGGCTGATTTCCTTGATCTTGCGGTCGGCAGCGGCGGCCACCGTGCGGCTGTTGCCGCCGACCAGCATCAGCGCAGTGCCGAGCACCACCTCGCGGCCGTCGACGCTGGCGCTGCCCGTGCGGAGTTCCTTCCCGATCGCGACGTCGGCGATATCTGACAGGCGAACCGGCACGCCGCCCCGCGTCGTCACGACGATCTTGCCGATATCGTCGATATCCTCCACCCGCCCACTGGCGCGGACCACAACGCCTTCGCCATTCTGCTCGATGAAATTGGCGCCGCGGCTGACATTGTTGGCTTCGATGGCGGCGATCACCTGGGCGAACGACAGGCCATAGGCTGCAAGCCGGCCTGGATCGGGCTGCACCTGGAACTGCTTTACGTACCCACCGATCGCGTCCGCCCCTGCGACGCCAGGAACAGTCCGCATCTGCGGACGGATAATCCAGTCCTGCACCGTCCTGAGATAAACCGTCCGCCGAAAATCATCCGTCAGCCGTTCGCCCTCGGGCGTGAGATAGCTGCCGTCGGTCTGCCAACCCGGCTTGCCGTCCTGCACAGGTGCGGTTGCGCCGGCTTTTTCATATTCAACCGCCCACCAATAGATCTCGCCAAGGCCCGTGGAGATCGGTCCCATCTTCACATCCACATGGGGCGGCAGGTTGGCCTTAGCCTCGTTGATACGTTCGGCAACCTGCTGGCGGGCGAAATAGATGTCGGTGCGATCCGCGAATACCGCGGTGATCTGCGCAAAGCCATTGCGCGAGAAGGATCGCGTGGAGTCGAGCCCGGGTGTCCCGGCAAGAGCCGTCTCCAGGGCCACGGTGACCTGCTTCTCGATCTCGACCGGTGTCAGGGCCGGCGCGATCGCATTGATCTGGACCTGAACGTTGGTCACGTCGGGAACGGCGTCGATCGGCAACCGGGTCAGCGACCAGAAACCGGAGGCGGCGGCCGCGAGCGTCACCAGCACAACGAGCCAGCGCCGCCGAACGGAGAAATCGACGATCCACGCGATCATCGCCTAATCCTCGTCGCGAGGTTTTGCGAGCTCGGCCTTGAGCGAGAACGTGTTCGAAACGGCAATGGTTTCGCCGGCGGCAACACCGGAGACGATTTCGATCGCCTGGCCATCCTGCTCGCCGGGCACCACGTTGCGTTTCTCGAATCCCTCCTTGTTGCGCACGAACACCGCCTTTGCGCCATCCACATTCTGGATTGCGCTGGACGGGACGACGGCATTGACCGATCGTTCGCTGAGCGCGATCGCAGCCGTGACGAACGATCCCGGACGCCAATGCCCGCCAGTGTTGTCGAGCGCAGCCACGACGCGGGCGGTTCTGGTCTCCTTGTCGAGCAAAGGACTGACGAACACGATCCTTCCCATCGCAATTTCGGACAGTCCCCGCGCGGAGACGCGCACCGATTGGCCTTCCCTGACCAGCGGCAGGTCGCTCGAGGAGACCGACAGTTCGACCCACACGCGGCTGAGATCGACGATGACGAACAGCTCCGTTTCGAGATTGTCGCGGCCAACCGCGGTTCCGAGTTCGACCTTGCGCTCGGCGAGCCGTCCTGAGATCGGCGCGCGGACGTTTTGGCTGCGCAACAGCGCGTCCGGCGACTGCGGCAGACCAGCGATTTCGTTTGCTTCGACGCCCAGCGCCAGCAATTTTTGACGGGCGATGTTGAGGCGCATTTCGGTTTGCGCCGCGGCGTTGCGCGATTTGATGTATTGCAGCTCCGGAACGGCGCGCCCTTCCCACAGCGACTTGTCGCGCGCGGCAAGATCCTGTTGCAATTCGTTGGCCAAGCGGGCCGCAAGATATTCGCTCTTGGCGTCGGCAACCTCGCGGCTTTCAAGAACGGCCAGAACCTCACCCTTCTCGACATCGTCGCCAATTTTCTTGCGCAGCTCCGCAACGGTGCCCGACAGTTTCACCGAGACATGCGCCACCCGGTCTGCATCCGGAATGATCGTGCCGGGTACGGTCAGGCGCTTTGCGATCGGTCCTGGCCCCACGGTTGCCTGCTCGATACGCGCGAGCTTGATCCGTTCGTCGTCCATTGCAATGACGAACGACTTTGGCTCGCTCTGTCCGGGCTTGCTGTTGCCTTGCGCCAACGTCTTGCTCGGCAGAATGCCGACAGCGCGCTGCAGCATGGTCGACACACCCGGAGTCAGCGCCACGGCCGCGCCGCCTGTCAGAAAGGCGATGGCTACAATGAGGGAGCGACTTGCCATCAAGGTTCTCTGATAGGAGGCGAGCCCAGCCGCGCGCACTAAAGATATTTCGAGATGGCCTTGAACTCGGCCATCACACTCTTGGTCGACTTCGCAGATCCGTTCGCTGCGGCGTCCAGACAATGGTCGACGTGGTCGTGGATCAGTGTCCGCTTGGCCTCGCCGATAGCCTTTTCGACAGCATGAAGCTGCTGGGCGAGATCGAGGCAGGATCGCCCCTCGCCGAACATCTCGATCACCCGGTGCAGATGTCCTTCAGCGCGCCGCAACCGCTTGACGATTTCGGGGTGGGTTTCATGAACATGGTCGTTTGCCATAAGCCTTACCCTATCCCCCGGGAGGGGATGTTACAAGTCGACGTTGGCGTTGTTGCAGGAACAAACGTGAGCGGGAGTTTCGGTTATCTCGCTGCCTTTTGTGCGAGCCGACCAACCGGATGATCCAGCAAGTCGGTGACCGTTTCCGATGGCGGACACGACCGGATACCTTTCGGCGTGATCACGGCAGAGAGTGGATGCGGAAATGGCAACGCGGGGAAGATCGTAGCGTGGGAAATCGTGCGGCGCCGTAGCGGGGAGCGAATCGAACCCCTGCCCCCCGAACAATCCGGTTTGGGTTCTGCAGCAAGCGATACCCTGCGGCGACGGGCAAAACAGATGTCCGTTTTGCTCGCCCTAATATCCTATTCTACGACGAGCACGTAATCGACCTGTACCATCGGATCTGCGCGCTGTATCGAATAGGGTGAAGATACGGAAACAAAGGAAAAGCCGCCCAGCAATGGCGTGCGACGTTCGACCACAAAAATCGTTGCACGAGACCCGTTTTGTTCTCGGCAACCCTGGTCGTAATTTATTGAAGAAGAAGACCTTTTGTTTGGTGGGCGCACCAGGGCTCGAACCTGGGACCCGCTGATTAAGAGTTCAAGACGATCGCTTCGCTGCTGTTTCTAAACGTGCGCCGCACTACGACGATTTCTTGTATCCCCTTTTGTTCGTAGGCCTTTCTCGCGTAACTTCGCAGTCCTTCGCACTCAAACCTTCAAACACCTCAATTCATCATCACCGTTTGAAAACCGTTTTAGTGCCTCAGGACACTCACATGGCCGACATTCGCATCCTCCTGACCGACAAGACGATTGCCCAATTGCCTACTCCAAAAGATGGCTGGTATTTGGCGCGCGACACTGAACTCAAGGGCTTCTTTGTCGTCGTCGGAAAGCGAAAACGGACATTTACGGTCCAGGGCGATCTCCGGCAAAATGGAAAGCGCGCCTCATCCGTCAGGGTGTCTATCGGGGATACTTCGGAGATGTCGACCCGAACTGCGCGCGCCACAGCGAAGGAATACCTGGCCCAGATCAGTAAGGGGAAGCACCCAAGAGCGGCGAAAGAAGAGGTTCAGCCAGCCGCAGCCAGTGAAGCGGTCCCGAATAGTATGCCTGCGGTCGAGATAACGCTTCGGGAAGCCTGGCAGCGATATCTGGAAGCCCACCTCATTAGGAAAGGTCGCAGTGAAAAGACGATAAGTAGCTATCGCGACCACGTCGAACGGGTCTTCATGGAATGGCTAGATACTCCATTGCGGGAGCTCGGAATGGATCCGGCGCGGGTGGCGAAGAAGCACGACGAGACCACCAAGACGAGTGGCCCGTACATGGCAAATGGCAGCATGCGAACCCTGCGCGCAATCTACAACCATGCCCGCAAGACCAATAGGTCGCTGCCTCCCGACAATCCCGCAGACGCTGTCGACTGGAACCAGGAGGAGCGCCGCGACACCGGAATGGGAAACAGCGATTTGAAGGGATGGTTCGCGGAGTTGGCTGTCCTCGACAATCCAGTCCGCCGGGAATTCCATTTGTTCACACTTCTTTCCGGGTCGAGACCAAGCGCGTTGCAGGAGGCTAAGCCGGCTCACATCGATTTTCGGCGACGAACGCTGCACATTTCGAAGCCGAAAGGCGGCAGGAAACGTGCTTTCGATATTCCGCTGTCGCGGGAGATGATCCGGTGCCTCGTTCGTGCAATTCGCTTTGGCATGAAGATGTATCCGACCCGAGCCAAAGAATGGGTGTTCCCCGCCGAAAGCGAGTCAGGGCACATAGCAGAAACAAAGGAGGATCGAGACACACTTTCGAAGTGGGGGAACGATCTACGTCAAACATTCCGAACCATCGCGACGGCTGCGGGTGTTTCCGAGTTCGACGCAAAGCTCTTGATGAACCATTCGATCCCCGGCGTTAATGCTGGCTACGTCACTCGACACAAGCTTCTTGAAGATCACCTGCGCAGCCAACAACAGACGATCAGTCGCGCAGTGTTCACCGCTCTGGGAGCTTCGCTTACCAATAATCGCGCCCTGCGGAATTGGCTGGGACGCGCAGCAAGTCGACGAGCAACCCAGTTTTCGAGACATCAACCGGTCTCGATCGAGAAGAATTTTGGCGGGCAGCCTAGCCTGAGCAGGGTTTGTACTCCCGCACGCGATCTTTTGGCAGGATTACCATAGTCAAGCATCAGAATATTGGCGTGACCTGCGGCCCGCCGTCTGCGCTCTCGCCAAACGCTGTTTGTTGCCACGCCGGCTATCGGCTTAAACACCGCGAAACCCGCTATTTCGGGCGCTCAGTCTTCTTTGTGGAGGGCAGCCTAACTCGGAAGTCGCCTCTCGATAGTCCGCCAAAAGCCGCCGCTTCTTCGCGATCCGTCGCCTCGGAAGGAGTTCGAAAAGTGAGATCGCAAATGCCATGCCACCAAAGACGACCGACTCACCACATCGGCGATAAACCAGAAGCGATGCGCACCGTTCACAGCGTCACGCGCAACGCAAGCGCTGGCGGAGTGCCGATACGGCCTCCGAGAGCGCACGCGACGGCGCGCCGGCGCAAATGCACAAGAAGCTGTTTCGTCAGCTGCTCCTGATGCATCGTCGAAAGTTAGGTCGGTAAGACAAAAAGCCCAGCGGCTTACCCTGCCGGGCGTTTCTCGCCGCGGAGGGATGGAAACGTGGGGCCGATGGGAAAACGCGCGTAGCTGCATCAGCCGTTGTCGCGCTACTCGCTGTTTTGCTGCCGGTTCGAACGACCGGATACAAAGGCCCGTCTGCCAGCGGCGATCTGCCTTGGCCGATGCCTGTGGAAATTCTGCTGATTTTTCTGTGATAGATCCGGCCCGGGACGTTGTCGAACACAATGTCGACCGTTGCGCCTTCCTTGACGGTCTGAAGGCCGTTTTGCGAGAACATGCAAACCACAATCTCGCTCTCGACAATGAATGACATCGGTTCGACGCAGTCAACCGGCCTACGGGATGGAATAGCTGGCTGACGTTCTCGATCTCGCCGATGGCACCTTCCAGCACCGTCGCGCCAACACGGCATCGCGTTGTGAAGTAAGCCCTGGGAGCCGCTCTAATCTTCGGCGGTCGGCGCCGAGCGAATCCGCGTTCGGCGGTGGCTCATCAGATACTGTAGCCGGTGAGCAGCGAGACCAAGCGCGGCCATCTCCGCGCTCTCGGCGTCTGCACGCGCGTTCCTCGTAATCTCGCTCTTGAGGATACCGTCAATCCGCTTTTCGATGTCCTCCAGCTCGGATTCGCTCCTGGCATTCTTGATCTCGTTGCCCATCTCGTAGAGCGGCTCGAGCATGCTTTGGGGGCCTGTCCCGGATCGAGCGAAACGCCACGCGGCAACGATGATCGAGATCAGCGATCCCAGCAGCAGCGATGCGTAGTAGAGCTTGTCGTCGTACTTGTCGAGAAAGCTCTGCTGGTCTCCGTTGTAATAGGTCGCCGCGCCCGGATGGATCGGAATAAGGGCATCCGCGTCGGTGCTCGGCGCTGCGGCCTGGGCGAGTATCGGATATTGCGACAACAGATCCCTCCTAACGTCGACCAGCGATTGCGTCAAGTCGGTGATGGCGTCGGCATCGACGGACTTGTTGGCGACAAGAAAGAATGACGTGCGCAGCGACGTCAAATCGTCCGAAGGGATCGGCGGCGCGCCTCGCAAAGTGCCCTTTGGAATGTCGTAGCTTTCATAATATTGCGCGACGTTTGCCACCGCGCCGGCGAACTCGATTTCGATCAGCTTGGATGAACTCCTCTTTACTCCGGGCTTCTGGAAGAACTCCCGGATCTTCGACAGATATTTCTCGGTCAGCGGAGCAACGGCGAGAAGCGCCTGGACCCTCCCGGAAGAAAGCGCGGCAGATCCGTCGGCAATGGCAACATCCTGGAATCTCACCTTGGCGCGGTCGAACTGATAGACCTGTTTGAGGGCTCCAACGACAGGATGGTTGATCGGCCCGCCAATCACGCCAATCGTGGTGTCCCGCAGGTCGCCTAGGCCATCGGCGTTGACTGCCGAGGGCGCCACAATCAGGACCACGCCGTGGGTCAGCAGTAGAACGCTTCTGGCATCGGCGAGCCCGCCTGTATCACCGCGGACGACGGCAAGGTCGGCCTTGCCCGCAGCCAACAACTCGGCCGCCTTCGCCGAGCTGCCGCTATCGCTGATTTTCAACCGGACATGCGACTTCGAAGCCGTCAGGCGCGCCGAAATCGCCGAAATCAGGGCCAGCGTCTCGCCGTCGGCCGAACCGGCGGCAACAGTGAGGAACACCGGCTTCGCGAAGTACCGATAGGCGAGCCAGCCGACGCAGATCACTGCGACCGTAACGAGCCCAACTATCAAACTCCTGAGCCACTGCGGCCACTGTGCGATGGCGAGGCCGGTCATGACGTCACCGCGCGAGCGCCAGCGTAAGGCCGGAGACGCCCAGCGAGACGATCAGGCCCGCCTGGTCGCTCGACGAAACCAGCTTCCCGAAACGACTCACGGTCATGACGATCGCTTTCTGCGGGAATTGTCCTCCTCGCCACCAGGAGATGCCCGATCGGGGCGGATGCGATCGGGCATCTATACCCATCGGAGTGACTGTCTGCATATGCAAATTCGGACGCGCCTCGAGATGAAGCTTCCCTGGATGCCGCGGGAAACCTTGTTCTGCCAACGAGACATCGGATCGTGGCGCCGACGCCGAGAACGGCGACGAAATGGGCACAAATCTTCGCAAATTTGACGGAGCCGCGCTCGCCGCTGGCGGCAACCAATATTCAATCATTCTTTAAAGCTCCAGACGCCGTTGGCCTGCCTGTTTTTGCATAGGCCCCCTATGAAGCGCGCGTATTTCCAGTTTCCGGCATTCGCGCGCGGGGCCTTTGGTCCCGCTTTGAATACACCGGGATCCCGTTCCGGCCATTTACCCGCACTGATTTCCGAAAATGTACCGGAGACTGTCCCAATGAATCTCACCCGTCGCGCGATTTACCCTATTTCCCAGCTTCGCCCACGGGTCATGACTCCCAAACTCCGCGAACGGGCTATTTTGCGATCGTTCGTCGGCCCGGCGGCGGCGCTGCGGTATGCGGTCCGGCCGGCGAAATCACAAACGTCAGCCATGCGTTCCAGCCCTCCGGCCGGTGTTCGGCACCGAATTCCTTGTAGGCCTTCAAGTTCAAATAGCCCTGCCACTCTCCCATCGGAATAACGTAGCCGAGCTGCGGGCCGATGCCGAACACGCGCGCCTCGAAGCAACCGACGCGATCTCCCGCCCCGCTGTCGCAGGAAAGCTGCTTGTAGGCATAACCCACCAAGCCAAGTTGGAACTGTTTGGTGAGGAACTGCGAGGCGCCCCAATCCAGATGCATGTCGACGCCGTTCTGATACTGGGTCGCCGTGTTCTCGAAATTGTAGGTGAAGCCGAGCACAGCCGAAAACTCGTGGCCGGTCATTGGATTGAAATAGGTGTAACCGCCGCCGCCGTCGATCGCGCTGTGGCCGATGCCGAGATTGGCCAGTCGTTGCGAGTTGTAGGCCCCGACCGGGATGTCACCGGTGACGTAGGTCATGAAGTTGTGCACCCCCTGATTCCAGCGCATACTGAACTGCGGGATCAGGTCGCCGAGTCCAGTGACGCTGTCGGTGCGACTGCCTCCGGTCGTGAAGCCGATCGGCCCGAGTGCACCGGTCAGCGTGGCGTCCACCCCAACCTTGTTGCGGCCGAACGGCACCACGAGGGCGACGGCAGCCTGGCCACCGAGCACCGGCGTTGCAAAAACGTATTGTGGAATCAGAATACCGAGATCAGCGTCCGCCTGCAGATTGGCGTTTACGTTGCCCGTGAAAGGCACATTGATGCGGCCGACCGGCACTTGGCGCGCGAAGGCAACTCGCCGCCGGCGCTCACGGACGTATGGTAGTACATGCTGGCAACCGTGAAGCCCGGAACCTGGGGTGTTGCCGCGAGGCTGCCGAAGAAACCGGGTATCCAGAAACTGACGCCGCCTTCATCCGCGCTCGCGGGCTGCGAGAGCAATGCGATACCCCCCGCCAGTAGGACGGCCGCGAGCCGCGACGCGGAGCGCTCCGCGCGTCGGTCCAGCCGAACTTCTGCCGATCCAGCGCGCATCATGCTCGATCCCCCTTGAACGCAATCGCACCCGGAATCCCTGACGGCACCGTTGATGGCGATTGCAATGCCCATGCCTACGCCATTCTAGGCTACGCCTTCGGAGCTCCTCTATCCGCTTTTAGACAAAGCGCAAATCAGCCTGCCGTATCTCCCCGGATGTGATCGAAATACCACTCTTCAACACGATCAGCGGTAGTCCTGCGATTCGGCGGCGCGGATCGGTGCAGCTCAACCCGTGCAAATCGTGCGCTCGCCGGCCGGAGGACCGCTGTTTGCGGCCTCGGCTTCTGCAGCTGGAATCCCCCCGACCGCACGGCGCAACGTGTCAGAGGGGCTTTCGCCGAAGGCACCGCGATAATCAGCAGCGAACCGGCCCAATTGAACGAAGCCGAGGCGCATCGCCACGTCCGTGACGGTTTCTGTTCGTGCCTTCACCAACATGAGTGCATCACGCGCCTCGGTCAGGCGCAGCATCCGCAGACGATATGACGGCGTTGTGCCATGAACAGTTCGGATGGCGCGCACGAGCGTCCGTTGGGTCACTCCCATCGCTGCGGAAACATCAGACACGTGGTTGAGCTTGCCAAGATTGGTGCGGATCAGCTCGTCGAACCGGACCACAATACCCTGATAGCGCTCTCGTCCCTGCATGTTTCAACTCGCAAATCGACGCACCGTCGGCGCCCTTACAAGTAAGCCGTGTACGAGCTGATCCAGACGAGAATCGACATGATCAAGCCAATGACGCCGGCGTTTTCTGCAAATACCGTCGCGGTGCCGGGCATGCCGAGCCTGAGCTGGCTTCGGTCGAGGTCCTTGGGGATGGAATTGACCGCCGGATAGGTTTTGGCGCCATGGATAGTGCTGACGCGCGCCAGCATCCCCGAGACGGCAATCTGGCCTTCGCCCACGCCGTGCGGGATCACTGTAATCGTCGCTTCATGTATCCGGCCGGGTTCGTTGTCGAACACGAGCTTGACCCGCGCGCCGGGCTTGATGGTCGGGAATCCGTTGGGCGAGAACAGGCCGACGATGACGATATCGTCGCTTAGGATGAAGGACATCGCTGCGCGCCCCTGCACGGCGCGGTCGCCGGCGGTCAGGGACAAGAGCGTAACGACGCCGTCACCGACCGCACGGATCGTCGTCTGGTCGAGCTCCCATCCGGCATTGTCGAGCTGGGCCTGGATTTGCGCGACGGTCGTATTGACCCCGCCGACCTCCGACTGCATGGCGAGCTGCGCATTCAGTTGCGCCGCCTTCGCAGCCTGCAGTTGGAATTCCACCGTCTCGTATTGGACCTGGGTGTCTTGCAGGCGGAACAGGCTCTGCGCATCCTCGCTGGTGAGCTTGCGGTAGTCGTTAAGCCGCTGCTTGTGAAAGGCGAGCTGCTTGGCCAGCCCCTCGGCATTCGCGGTCGCCTGCTCGTAGTTGGCGGTCAGCTGCTTGACCTGCTGGCGTGCCTGGGCAAGTGACGCCTCCAGCTGGTTGACCTTGTACTGGAAGGGCGCCGGATCGATACGGAACAGGACGGTGCCTGCCTTGACCCGCTCGTTCGGCTTGACCGGGATCTCGATCACCTGGCCGGACACGTTGGGCGTGACTTCCGTGACGCGGGAGCCGACGACAAAGCTGCCCGACGGCGTCAAATAGTTGAACAACGCCACGAACACCGCGAGGATGAACGCGCCGATCAGCACCTCGCGGTGCCGGAGCCCCAACCCCATCGGACCAGCTTGAGTTTGGAAAAGATGAGCCACACCAGGACGATGTAGAGCGTCAGGATGATCAGCATGACCGGCCCCTGGGCAAATTCCATTCGCCTCGTCGCAACCCTACGGATTGACTAACCAATGGTGCCAGTCCCGCCACAAACCAGCGGCGGGGGCCGAACGCCGGTGCCGAAGCACCGGCGTGCCGTCAACATTCACTGAGCCGATAGGCCTGCCGCTGTCGTCGACTTCAACACCGGCGGCGGGTTCCATTTGCCGGTCAGTGCATCTGATTTCGGACTGTACAGGCGCATGGTAAGATTGAAGCCGCCCTTCGGAGCGGGGAGCCAGTTGGCTTCCTTGTCCTTTCCCGGACTCTCATTCTGGAAGTAGATGTCGAGCGAGCCGTCGGCGTTGTACTTGAACGGCATCCAGCTCGAGACGGCAAAGCGGTTCAGCACGTTGCCGACCTGGAATCCTTCCGGGTCGTACAGTGTAATCGACCAGAAGGCATTGACAGGTGGGGCGGCGCCCTTTTCGAAGGTGATGGTGTACTTGTTGGCGCCGTCCAGCGGCTTGCCGGTCTCGTCACCGAGATTGAGCGGATAGATGGCATCTTCCGGCAGGTTTGCACCAAGGCCCAATTGGGCGACATTGGCCCGCTTCAGATAGTAGTTGCCGTAAACACCCATGGTGTCGGTGTTCATCGACCAGCCGCTGGCCACCCGCGCCAACGTCGGCACTTTCCAGGCCATCAGTCTCTGGCCGTCCTGCGGCGCGGTCTCCAGCGCGCGCTGCAACACTGGATCGAGCTTGCCGATATCAAAGCTCTTGCCCGGCTCGATGCCGATTTTCTTCATCTGTGCGATGATTGGCTCGTCGGTAACGTGCGGTGGATTCAGCTTGAGCAACTCGGCGGCATAGGCGAAGTACACGCCCGCCGACATGGTATCGACCTGAACCTTTGGCGGCGTCTTCATGTCGACATTCGGATCCGGTTTGAATTCGACCGGGTTGGACGTTTTGCCGTAATCGGACAGCAACGTGACCTTGTAGCCGGCCTGGATCTTGTGAACGGCGTCGTAGTCCGGCGGGCCGTCGGTCTTGGTGCGGCCGATGACCCACACGTAAGGCGTTGGCGCTTCGATACGTTGTGTGTCTTTCGGAAGCTTGAATTCCTCAGCAAACTTGTCGCGCAGATCCGGCCGCCAGCCCGGCGGCGTAATCAGGAACGTCCCGGCCTTGGTGCCCGTCGTCCGCCAGCCCGGCGACGCGAAGACGTCGGTCCACATGTCGAGCATCGGAAGCAGGTAGTAGCGCCCATTGGTATCCGGCACCGAGATGACCACCGGCTCCTTGGACATGTCCAGCCAGGAGATGGAATAAAGGGTGTCGAAGTTGGAGCGGACAACACCTTTGAAATCGGCTGGCGGGTATTCCGGCACGTTGACGAACGTGTTCATCGGGCCTTTGCCAAACTCCTTGCCCGGCGCTACGTTGGTGAATTGCTTGCGGGATACGTCCATCGACATGATTGAGTAGAAATAGATATAGGCGTCTACCGCGATGGCGTGCGCCTCCTGTTCGGTGATCGCCGTGCTTTGGGCCAATGCCGGCGACACACTCGCCGCACCTACCAGGAGAGAGAGCATCAGTGTCGCAATTCCACGAAACATGTCGAAGTCTCCTCTTGTAATTGATTTTGCCGCGTCTCGTTCTCATAAGCTGATCTTGATGACCTTCGGAATCGTCCAGCTCCGTCGATGATCGAAGGCGTCGCTGGCAAGCCAAGAATCCTCCAGGCCCTGGCGCACGCCAAGGAAGGAATCCTGGACAAAGGCTGCTCGGCCGGAACAGGCCGCCATCGTTGCCGCCAGCGTGAAAGAAAAAAGACGCATTCGTAAATCCTCGTGACTGAACTTCTTCCGTGGCTTGCTGTGCGGGACAGCCCGTCCTGTCGCTCACGGGACCCATCGCAGTTGAAGCGCCGGCTCAACCCGTGCAGACAATTACCTGCCGCCGGCTCTTCTCCGTTATCTGATCATGGATGGCGCCGCCGTGCGCTTGCCGCTTCGTCAATAGCAGGGCGGATAGGGATAATAGCCGCACGCCGGTCGGTAGTAGGGGCCATAGGCTGCAGCTGCGCCAAGGGCCGCCGCACCTGCTACAGCGGCTCCTCGATAGTAGGCGCCACGCCATGCGGTTCGGCGCGCCACGCCCGCAAATGAAAGCGGCGTAAAGGGCCTGCCGATGATGTCGATGAAAACCGAAGCCGGTCCGTCAGCCCCTGCGAGGTCGCCCTCCAGGATGTCGACGTCGAAGGTCAGCTTGTCGCCGTCGAGCTTGGGCGATTTGAGCACGACTACGGCGTCCGCCACCGACGATCCATCTTTCTTGAATCCTGACACGGTGGCGTTGGGAGGATCTTTCGCGAAGTTGTCGCTGCCGTTGCCCCAGTCCTCGACGATCCGGGACGTGAGATCGTGGCCGGCTGCACGAACCGGACGATCGGCAAACACGATCGCATTCGGCGAGATTCCCGTCAGCACTAGCTTTCCGTCCTTCAGGCTCGCGCCGCGCGAATTGAGCACGAAGAGGGAGGGCACGACTTCCGGCTTGGCCTGCCCGATGGATTTCTCGAGCGGGACATGCGGTGGCGCCGATTGCGCAAGCAGCGTCTGAGGAGAGGCAACAAATCCGGCGGCACAGACGACAATCAGAGCGGCGCGAATAGTCATGATTGTTATCTCCCTTGAAGGCGGGCATTGGCTTAACATTTCGCGCCAATTCGGATCGCGAGTCTTGCCATTTTGCGCCAAACGTCGATTTGGTTCGCAATCAATCGCGCACGGGCTGCTGCAGATCGGCGTTGCCAAGCCGTTGTCGTCGGTAGACGACCGGCTGAACCTTCATCAAGCGAACGAAGGTGCGGCTGAAGCTGCTCGCGTTTGTGTATCCCAGGAATTTCGCGATGTCCGACAAGCGCTTGTTTGGATCGGCAAGCAGGCGGCACGCAATGTTCAGGCGAATCTGGCCAAGCATTTTGCTGTGGCTAGTACCCATACGGCCGAGATGGCGCTGCAACGTGCGCGAGCTGACTTTGAGCGTACGAGCGGTACTATCAATGGTTGCGTCACCGTGTCGCAGCGATGCGACGATGGCCGCGCGGACCGCCTGGGAAGAAGGCAAACGAACTGCTCGCATCCCTGCGCAAAAGGCGCGAAGCCTTTGCTCCCTTAGGTAAAAAAGGACGCTTCAGGTTACAGGCGTTCCGGCGCTTCGTCTGGCCATCGGACGCCAATTACATCGAGGAAAATCAGTCCATCCTGGGATACCAAGGGATTGCTCCCAAAGGACAGTGCGGGAAAGACCTCACTGCCTGCTAGTGTGAGGGGCCCCCTTTCAACGGCGAGATGGTGCAATCGTAATTTTGGTGACGCATCGGATCGCGATAATCCGATTGCAGCGTGGTATTGTCTGAAATTTTGGGGAGCCCGGCGACGCGGTAATGTCTCCGGTGGAGTGCCATGAAATCAATCGTGCTGGCGCGCTGCGCCCTGCTCGTGCCTTTCGTCGACGTCCTAGATGATATCGGTGCGCCGGCCGAACGAATGCTGGCAAGGTTTGGCTTGCCTGCCCATCCGGAACAAAGGTCCAATGACTATTTCCCGCTTCTTCCGGCCGTTCAGTTCGCAGCAACAGTGCAGGCATCGCAAGGGCTGACGGATTTTGGATTTCGCGCCGTGCAGCGGCTGCAGCTCTGCCATCTGAGCGAGCAGTTTCAGGTCGCGGCTCGTCATGCGCCGACACTACTGGCGGTACTGGAAGAGCTGTGCCGCTTTGTTCAGCTCGAGGACAACTTCGTTCGCATCTGGTTGGAGCGTCACGCTGACGATGTGGGGGTTTGCAGTGCCATCGCCGGGACGAGCGGAATGCCGCATCTCGAGCACTCGCAATGGGTCCAGAACGTGATGCCGATCTACGTCGTCCGCCACTTCGCGGGGCCGGACTGGGCGCCGGCGACGATCGCGTTCGAAGCGATCTATACGCCGGATGTCGAGACGCAGGCCTGCTGGCCCCGCACCCGCTTCCGGTCAGGCCAGAAATCGTCATGGATCGACGTGCCCGTGTCACTCTTGAGCTTGCGCAACCCGAACGCCGTAAAGGGCTCCGGAACAGCGCCCGTATTTCAGCCGATCGGCACCGACGTGGTATCCGCGATCAAATTGATGCTTCCGTCCTACCTCGGCGAGCGCATGCCGGATATCGCCGAACTGGCGGAGATGGCGCGGACTAGCGTCAGAAGCCTGCAGCGCGAACTGGCGGAAGCTGGGCTGACCTATTTGCGGTTGCTCGACCATGTCCGATTCGAGCGGGCCGCTGAGTTGATGCGCAAGACAGACGCCAAGATTATCGATGTGGCGCTTGCCACCGGCTACACGGACCCCGCCCACTTTACCCGTGCTTTCCGCCGCATGGCCGGGATAACACCGCGAGAGTTTCGCGACAGGCCCGAGATGAGCCGTTCCAATGACATGGCGAATAACGAGAGGTGAGAAGAATAACGAGAGGTGAGAATAAGTGCTGATCGCGATACCTGCACGCCTCTTACAGCGGAGGCGCGGCACATAGGAGTATGACGTTGCTAATAACATGATACTCGGCCTGCTAGAGTTGGTAGGCCTAATGCGGATCATGTGCGGTCGTCCGCCAAGCCTCGAGCCTAACTTTCTCTATCGCAATGCTTCATCGCGCGCCTCTTCACGTTCGCTGATGGCCCGTCGAGACCTTTGCTGCGGTTGCGCAAGGGCGGCCGGAATCAGAGCGAAGCGGACATCGACGAAGATTTATGAGTCCGCGCCTAGAGGCGGCAAGATAATGACCACGGCTGGCCCTGGTTTTTTACTTATGCTAATCTGTTTTCCGTGGAGGTAGCCGAAGCGTCACCCTTCGAAGTCGACCCTAGACTGCAAGCTTACAACCTCTAATTCCGCGTCCATTTTTCAGTTCTGCAGACGTCATGCGGCGTTAAGTGCGGTGACATTGCACGTTTCCGTGCCACCCGCTCGCATCGAAGCGAGAGGGCTAAAGACGTCGATCGAACCTCTGTAAGGAGTCGATATAATGCGTACTACAAAATTGAATCAGATTTTCGGATCACTGGCCCTGACCACGGCGCGATGTACGCCGGCGCGTTCGGTGCGGCGGCGTATGGTGCGGCCACCCTACTGCTGTCCGGCTTGCGGGTATTATCCCTATCCGCCTTGTTATTGAGAGACCGGCAAAATGAAGCTTAGAGGATCAGCTCCGCGGGCGAGCTGAATACGTGGCGCTGAACTGGCCGAAGACCGAGATGCCTTCTATCCTGCCGGCAGGTGAAGGCACCTGGAAGCCGCCGGCAATCGTGGCCGCGCAGATGTAAGGAGAGACCGTTCCCATGAACTTCACCCGTCGCAACGTAATGATTGGCGGCATCAGCCTGCTCGCCGGCGCTCCATGAGCACGATGAGTCGGGCCGAGCTCGGTGAGCTCCTCGGCATCGGTGAGGGACTTGAGGACTTCGCGCTCGCTACCGACGCCTACATCTTCGGCTATCCGCTGGTGACGATGGAGATGACCCGCAGGGTCATCACCAACGTCGCGGCGCCCGTGGGGACAAAGGCGCCCACGGGCCAGATCATCAAGCTGCGCAAATATCCCGACGCGTTTTTCAGGGACGTGACTGCGCCAAATGCTGACACACTTTACACCACCGCGTTCCTCGATGTCGGCAAGGAGCCGTGGGTGGTCAGCATCCCCGACATGAAAGGCCGTTACGCGCTGTTTCCGATGCTGGACGGCTGGACCACGGTGTTCCAGGTGCCGGGCAAGCGGACCACCGGCACGGCCGCACAGACCTATGCGATCACGGGCCCGACCTGGAAAGGGACGCTGCCGGCCGGCGTCAAGGAGTACAAGTCGCCCACCAGCATCGTGTGGCTGCTCGGACGCATCTATTGTACCGGCACACCGGAAGACTACGCCGAAGTGCACAAGCTGCAGGACGAGTTCAAGCTGGTGCCGCTGAGTTCGTATGGCAAGCCCTACACGCCGCCGCCGGGCACGGTCGATCCGTCCCTCGACATGAAGATGGCGGTGCGCGAGCAGGTCAACCGCATGGATGCCGTGGCCTATTTCACGATGCTCTGCAAGCTGATGAAGGACAACCCGCCGACGGCCGCCGATGCGCCGCAGCTCGCCAAGTTCGCCAGGATCGGCATCGTGCCGGGGCAGGATTTCGATGCCAGCAAGCTCAAGGCGGATTTCGTCAAGCGCGTTCCAGAAATCGGTTTTGACCAGATCATGCTCCAGTTCAAGATCAACAAGGACATGAAGGACGAGAACGGCTGGGGCTTCACCACCAAGACCGGCGTCTACGGCACCGACTACCTGATGCGGGCACTTGTCACGGCCATCGGACTGGGCGCCAACCGGCCGCAGGATGCCGTGTATCCGACGTCGCTGAAGGACGCCGAGGGCCGGAAATATAACGGCGCCAACAAATACGTGATGCGATTCCCCAAAGGGCAACTGCCGCCGGCACTTGGGTTCTGGTCGGTGACGATGTACGACGCCGACTATTTCTTCGTGAGCAATCCAATCAACCGCTACTCGATCAGCGCGCGCCAGAATCTGAAATCGAATCCGGACGGCTCGACCGATCTCTACATCCAGAAGGACTCGCCCGGGAAAGACAAGGAATCCAACTGGCTTCCCGCACCATCGGGCGATTTCGTCCTGATGATGCGGTTGTACTGGCCGAGTGAGAAGAACCCCTCGATCAACGGATCGTGGAAGATTCCCCCGGTGAGGAAAGCCGAAGCCTGAAGCTAGGTTGCGTCGATGGATGCGTCTGAGGCCTTTGCAGAAATGGGAGGTATTGCAATGAACTCCACTCGATCTTTGGCTGCTGCGCTAACGTTCTCATTTTTTCTTTCGGCGCCCGCATTCGCACAACAAGGCGCCTCTCCGCCGGGTTCGCCTGGTGCCACGAGAGCGATAGACGGAAAGCAGCTTCCGCCGCCTGATCTGAAGTTCGGCGGCGTGATCAATGACGATGCCCTGCAGTCGAAGCCCTGGTGGTCCCCGCGCATCGTCCCGCCAAAGGGGGCACCCAATGTGCTGTTGATCATCACTGACGATTCCGGCTTTGGCGTGCCGAGCACCTTTGGCGGTGTGATTCCGACACCGAGCATGGATCGGATCGCCAACGAGGGCCTGCGCTACAATCGCATGTTCTCCACCGCTCTTTGCTCGCCGACGCGCGCCGCGCTTATCACCGGACGCAATCACCATTCGGCCGGATTCGGCGTCATATCGGAGCAATCCACCGGGTTTCCCGGCTACAACAGCATCATCGATCAGGACAAGGCCACGATCGGCCGCATCCTCAAGGACAATGGCTATGCCACGTCGTGGTTCGGCAAGGACCACAACGTGCCGGCGTTTGCGGCGAGCCAGGCGGGGCCGTTCGACCAGTGGCCGGTCGGTATGGGCTTCGAATATTTCTACGGCTTCGTCGGCGGCGACGCTAACCAGTGGCAGCCGAACCTATTCCGCAATACCACCCAGATCTATCCCTTCCAGGGCAAGCCGCCTGGCACATGGAATCTGGTTACGGCGATGGCCGACGACGCCATCGATTACATGACACGCATGCACCAGATCCAGCCGGACAAGCCGATCTTCATCAAATACGCGCCCGGTGCCACCCATGCACCGCATCACCCGACCAAAGAGTGGGTCGACAAGATTGGCGCGATGCACCTGTTCGACGATGGCTACGAGAAGCTGCGCGAGCGCATTCTGGAGAACCAGAAGCGTCTCGCCGTGATCCCGAATGACACCAAGCTGGCGTCTTGGCCAGCTGACATACTGAAACCATGGGACCAGCTCAGCGCCGACGAAAAGAAGCTCTTCATTCGGCAGGTTGACGTATTCGCCGCCTATGCGGCCTACAACGATCACGAGATCGGCCGCGTGATTCAGGCCTTTCAGGACCTGGGAAAACTCGAAAACACGCTCGTCATCTACATCAACGGTGACAACGGGACCAGCGCCGAGGGCGGACCGCAGGGCACGCCGAACGAGGTCGCGTTCTTCAATGGGCTCAACAAGTTGCCGGCCGAAGTACAGCTCAAGTGGTACGACGTCTGGGGAACGGAGCAGACCTACAACCATATGTCGGCCGGCTGGTCCTGGGCCTTCGACACTCCGTTCGACTGGTTCAAGCAGAACGCCTCGAGGCTCGGCGGCATCAACCAGAACATGGTGGTGTCGTGGCCGGCGCGCATCAAGGACAAGGGCGGCTTGCGCGAACAGTTCGTGCACGTGATCGACGTCGTGCCGACCATTCTCGAGGCGGCCGGCATCAACGCGCCCGAAGTCGTCGACGGCATCAAGCAAGCGCCTATCGAAGGTACCAGCTTCATGTACACCTTCGATGCGACGAACGCCAAGGTGGCGTCGCGCCATTCGACCCAGTATTTCGAAATGATGGGCCAATGGGCGCTCTACAAGGACGGCTGGATGCTCAGCACCAAGGTCAATCGCGCGCCGTGGGAGGCCTTCGGCCCAGCCAACCCGGATCCGCTGAACAACCAGCTGTTCCAGCTCTACAACCTGAATACGGATTTCAGCCAAACCGACGACATTGCCGCCAAGAACGCGGACAAGATCAAGGAGATGAAGGCTCAGTTCCTTGCGGAGGCGAAGAAATACCAGGTATTCCCGATGGATGCGTCGGTGGCGGCGCGCATCGTTGCGCCGCGGCCAAACATCACCGCGGGGCGTACGGAGTTTACTTACACGCGACCGATGGTCGGTCTGCCGCAGGGTGACTCGCCCCTTCTGCTCAACACCTCGTATGTCGTCACGGCTGACATCGAGGTGCCGCAGGACGGTTCGGAGGGGATGATCCTGACCTCCGGCGGACGTTTCGGCGGTTACGGCTTCTACCTGCTCAATGGCAAGCCGGTCTGGTTGTGGAACCTGGTCGACCTCCAGCGCATCAAGTGGGAGGGGGCGGACGCGCTTGCGCCGGGCAAGCACATCGTCGAGTTCGAGTTCAAATACGATGGCTTGGGCCCGGGCACGCTGGCGTTCAACAATTTCTCCGGCGTCGGCCGCCCAGGCACGGGCACACTGAAGGTGGACGGTCAGGCGGTCGACACCAAGACGATGGAAAAAACGCTACCCATGATCCTTCAATGGGACGAGAGTTTCGACATCGGTTCCGACACGCTGACGGGCGTAAACGACGCTGACTACAAACCGCCGTTCACGCTGACCGCGAAACTGAACAAGCTGACTCTCAGGCTGGATCGGCCAAAATTGTCTCCGGAGGACATCAAGAAATTCGAGGGCGCCATGAAGGCCGCGGCGGACGGCCCGGTCTCGGAGGACCTTACCGTCGTCCAAAAGTTGGAAGCGCGGTTCGACAAGCGAGAGGACTGCCGCAAGCAAGCTGATGCGCAAAAGCTCGGTCCGATCGAACGGATTCAGTTCGTGCGAAAGTGTCTGGAGTGATGCACGGCGTAACGACTCGGAAAGGACTTTTTAGAGCCCCTTCCAACCAATCGGCTTCCGCCGACCAGATCCACGTGATGCCGCGATTGGAGGGTTTCATGAATGACTATCATGCGATGCGCGTCTCAACCGTCGTGTTGGCCGGCGCCTTGGCTCTCGGCGGAGTTTCCGCGCAAGCTGCCGGCGAGACAGTGCAAAGCATGCTCGCCGCGCAAATTCGCCTGCAAGGCTTTGTCTGCGAGAAGCCGCTTGGCGCGACGCGAGACGCGAAGCACTCCAAGCCCGATCACGCCGTCTGGGTACTCAAATGCAGTAACGCGAACTACCGAGTGAGTCGTGCGCCCGATATGGCTGCAAAGGTTCAACCGCTTCAGTAAGAGGCTTACTAATGTTCTGCGGCGGCTGCGTCCATCTGGCCCTCGAGACGAGAATCGCGCTTCACGACAGGGATCTGCGCGAGTAAGCCAACCAAGGCGTGCACGCTTGGATCGGTGGGCAGACGTGACAAAGGGATCTAGAAAGAACCGCAAGCGCGAGAAGGCGCATGCGCCCGCGCGACCGGCGGTGCCGGCCCTTTCCGCACGACAGCAGCTGGCCCCTGCTCTGCTGGGCATCGGCGGCGTCCTTCTCGTGCTGATCGCCGGAGCGCTGGCCTGGTTCGCAACATCGAACTTCTCAAACCAGCCGCTGCAGCCCTCCCCACTGTCGCTTGTCGGCAGCCAAACGTGCAGCGGCTGCCACGCGGCGGAGGCCAAGCTCTGGCAGACCTCGCAACACCGGCACGCAATGGACCATGCGACAGATCAGTCCGTGCGCGCCGACTTCGACGACGCGACTTTCGAATATGCCGGCACGCGCTCGCGCTTCTTCCGAAAGGAAAAGAAATTCCTGGTCGAGACAGACGGCCCTGACGGCAAGCTTACAACTTTCGAGGTCAAATACGCGTTCGGTGTCGACCCGTTGCAGCAGTATCTGATCGAATTTCCCGACGGCCGCGTCCAGGCCTTGTCCATCGCCTGGGACACGGGGCCAAAGGATCAAGGCGGCCAGCGCTGGATTCACCTCTATCCCGACGGTGCCATTACCCATGAAGATCCCCTGCATTGGACAAAACTGAACCAAAACTGGAATTTCATGTGCGCCGAGTGCCACTCAACCGGTGTGCACAAGAATTACGATGCCGCCAGGGACCGGTTCGCCACGACCTTCACCGAGATCAGCGTCGGCTGCGAGGCCTGCCACGGCGCGGGCTCGCAACATGTCGAATGGGCCAAGCGGAAGCCCGCGGAGCGTGACCGGGACAACGGCCTCCTCGTCCGGTTCGACGAGCGCACCGGCATTACTTGGTCAACAGAGGCCGGCACGCTGAAGCCCGTGCGCAGCGCCTTGGCACCGTCGTTGCGTAAGGAGGTCGAAACCTGCGGACGCTGTCACGCGCGTCGGGGGCAACTTTCGGAAGACTGGACGCCTGGACGGCCGCTCTCGCAAACGCATCGGGTATCGCTGCTCGACCGGCAGCGCTTCCACCCCGACGGTCAGATGCGCGACGACGAGGAGACTTACAACTACGCGCCCTTCAAGCAGAGCAAGATGTTCGCTAAGGGCGTGACCTGCAGCGACTGCCACGACCCCCATAGTGCGGCGCTGAAGGCACCCGGCGACGGCGTTTGCGCGCAGTGCCACGCGCCGGCAAAGTACGAATCCGCCGCTCACCGGCGCCACGCCGACGTCTCGCCGCCGCTGGCCTGCGCTGCATGCCACATGCCCGAGCGTCGCTACATGGTCGTCGACCGCCGCCACGACCATGGCTTCCGCATCCCCCGCCCCGACCTCTCGGTACTAACCGGCGCGCCAAATGCGTGCAACGACTGCCACCGCGACAAGCCCGCGGCCTGGGCGGCCCGGCAGATCGAGACCTGGTTCGGGCCGGAGCGGCACGGCTATCAGACCTATGCGCGCGCGTTTCACGCCGCCTGGAGCGAGGCAGCCGATGCGCAGGCGCTGCTTGCCGCGATGGCCGGATCAGGCGAAGTGCCCGGCATCGTCCGCGCCAGCGCGCTGGCCGAACTGCCCGCGCCTGACCTCAGCCTGATCCGCCGCGGACTGTCCGATCCGGATCCTCTAGTGAGGCTGGGCGCGCTCGATGGGCTGGAAGGGGTGCGGGCCGACCAGCTCTGGACAGTCGCCTCTGCGCAACTCGCCGATCCCGTTCGCGGCGTGCGCATCCGTGCTGCCGAGCTTCTTGCCTCCGTGCCCCCGTCTCAACAGCCTACCGCCGATCGCGACAAGTTCGCGCAGGCGGCGGCCGAGTTCGTGGCCGCGCAGAAATTGAATGCGGATCGGCCGGAAGCGCGCACCGCGCTCGGCAGCTTTTTCGCGCGCCGGGCCAACGCCGCCGAGGCAGAGACCGAATATTGGGCGGCACTTAGACTCGGCCCCTCGTTCGTTCCGGCCGCTATCAATCTGTCCGACCTGTACCGCCAGCTTGGACGCGACAGCGACGGGGAGCGGATCCTGCGCGAATCTCTCTCCAGATCACCGCAGGATGCTTCGCTCCGCCACGCGCTCGGTTTGACGCTCGTGCGCGAGAAGCGCACTGAAGCTGCGCTCGACGCGCTGCGTCAGGCCGCGGTGCTGGACCCCGGCCAGGCCCGCTACGCCTATGTCTATGCCGTCGGGCTGAATTCCAGCGGTCGTCGCGACGATGCTATTGCAGTGCTGCAAGAGGGCCTGCGCGCTCATCCCAACAATCTGGAGATGCTGGCAGCAGCGATGAACTTTAGTCGCGAGAAGGGCGACAATGCAGCGGCCCTGGAATATGCAGAGCGATTGGCGCGGCTAATGCCGGATGATTCCCGTTTGGGTGACCGGATCAGGGAACTGAAGCGATAGATATTCAGGTCGTACGCAGCGCGCGGCAAATCCGGAATCGGCCCGAAGCGGCCGATCCGAGATGTCTGCCATCGGGTTGCCATCGGAGGAAAAAGCGGCCTCAAAGGTTGCGCAGGAATTCAAACAGCACGCCAAGAAGAACGGCATCGCCGCCGGTCGGTTCGCGGTGTCGTGAGTACTGAACTCTTCCTCAGCGCCGCGACAGCAGGTCCTCGCGCTGAAGAGAAATGGGACAAATACATCCGCGCGAGCTCACCACGGCCCTCCGGCGGTGGACGAAGCGCTGATCGATCGGCTCGTCGCGAGCGGCATCCGTCGACGCCGGGTCTCAATGATCCGGCGCATCCGATCAAGCAACGGCGGGCACGGACGGGTGGTGAAGAGACATAGCAGCGAGCGTTGGCCCACGCTTTTGTCCTCATCGACCAACGACTTTCAGCGCAACGCAATCGCCGGTATGGGGTAGCGGAAATTCGAGATCGCGTTGGCTTTCCACTGCATGCGTGAGGTAGCGAAAGCCGGCTATATCAGCCGGTTTCCCGACCAGATATCCCTGAATTTGATCGCATCGCTCCGTGCCCAGGAAGCGCAGCTCCTCACGAGTCTCAACGCCTTCCGCCAAGACCGGCAATTTGAGCCCGCGACCGATGCCAAGCACCGCCCGAACGATTGTCGCGACCTGTTCGTTGGTGTCGACCACCTTGATGAAGGAGGCGTCGATCTTGATCTTGTCGAACGGAAATGCCCGCAGGTTTGACAGCGACGAGTAACCGGTCCCGAAATCGTCCATTGCGATCCGGACGCCGAGCGCCTTGAGCTGACGCAACGTCGTCAGCGCCCGATTAAGATCACGGACCAGCGCGGTTTCCGTGATCTCCAGTTCAAGCCGCGCGGGGTTCAGACCGGTTTCAACAAGGATTCTGTGAACGAGCTGCGTAAACTGCGGATTATGCAATTGCATCGCCGAGACGTTGACGGCGACTCCGATCGGGTTGGTCCAGCCACTGGCTTCCGCGCATGCCTCTCTCAGCACCCATTCGCCGATCTGCTGGATCGTACCACTTTCCTCCGCGACGGGAATGAACACGGCCGGCGAGACCTGCCCGCGTTGCGGGTGACGCCATCGCAAAAGGGCCTCGAAGCCTGTGATCTCACGCGTATCGAGCCGGGCTTGCGGCTGATAGGCCAGTTCAAATTCTTGGCGGGCGATGGCGGTGCGAAGATCGTGTTCAAGCATGCGGCGATCGCGCACCTCAACGCCCATCGCGGCTTCCAAGAAGCGATAGACACCGCGGCCGTCGGTCTTTGCGCGATAGAGCGCGGTATCCGCGTGGGTGAGAAGGCCCCGTCCGTCCCGGGCGTCGTTCGGGAAAATCGCTACGCCGATGCTGGTGGAAACGAAGGAGGCCGTGGTCGATGATTCGTTTTCGATCCGCAATGCTTCAATGATATTCTCGGCGATGCGCCCCGCTACAGATGGACTGGAAAGGTTTGTCGCGATAATCGCAAATTCATCACCGCCAAGCCGCGCCATCATCTGGTTCCGATCGAGAACTGAGGTAACGCATTTTGCGATCCTTTTCAGCAAGGCATCGCCGGCGGCATGCCCGAACAGGTCGTTCACTTCCTTGAAGCGATCGAGGTCGAGGCAGAACACTGCAAACGACTGGGCGGAAGCCTGATGCGGCTCGATTTCCTTATCGAGCCGGGCGTTGAAGCTGTTTCGGTTCGGCAAGCCGGTCAAGGCGTCGTGGTGTGCCAGAAAATGAATATGCTCTTCGGCCTTCCTCCGGTCGCGCAAATCGCGGACGGCGATGGCGTGGTGAGGCTGACCGGCGAAATCGATCGAGCGAAGGATGAATTCGGCGGGAATGAATTGACCGTTGACATCGCGCAACTCCGCCTCGATCCGCTCCCTTGGCCTCGCGACCAGCTTGCGCCTGACGGACTCCTCGGGGAGGCAGATCGCAAGCGATTCTCCAATCACATCGTCCGAGGGACATAGCCCGTCAGTTCCGTCAGGCTCGAATTGATCGAAACAATCTTGTCGCCGTAACAGACCAGCAATCCCTCGGCCGACGCATCGGCAAGGCCGCGCATGCGATCGACTTCCAGTTCGGCGCGATGACGTTCGCGGATATCGAGCGCAAGACCTGCGCAGGCAAGGAACAGGATGGTCAGCGACGCAAGCGCGACGCCGAGTGCAAGCCAGCGGGCCGGAAGCGCCATCTGCGACACCACGACTGTTGGGTCGGGGATGATCGAAACAGCGCCCATGGCAGTGAAGTGGTGACTGCAGATAGCCAGTGTCAGCAGCACCGCCCCGATAGCCTTCCATTTCATCGAGCCGTCGCGTAGCCCGGCTGGCAGCGCGGTTGCTCCGATCGCCGCTCCCAGCACGATGGAAGCAACAACGAGAACGGGATCCCACTGGATCCGTCCGGCGATCTCGAAAGCCGCCATTCCGGTGTAGTGCATCGCCGCGATGCCGCCGCCGACGGCCGCTCCCCCGATCCAGCGCCCAGCGGGCACCCTGTTTACGGACGTAATCCAAAGGCCCACGCCAGTGAGCAAGATGGCCGCGACGAGCGATAGCAGGGTGAGGATGATGTTGTATCCGCTCGGCATGCCTGGTGAGTATGCAAGCATGGCGATGAAGTGTGTCGCCCAGATGCCGAAGCCGCTTGCGGTGGCGGCCACGCACAACCAGACATCGCGCATATAGCCCGTTGTCTTGCGGACGTGATTGAGGAAGTTGATCGCCGCGAAAGACGCGAGCGCACATACGAGGGCCGCCAGCACCACTAGTCGCAAGTCGTGTTCGTAGGCGATGCAATTGTAATGGTAAACATGCGGGTAACGTCCCCGTAAATATCTTGCACAGTACAATTTTGCCGGGACCCTACAGCTGCCGCCGTTGCGCAATTCTGAAAAGGACTGACACAGTTGACACTGTGGTTATTTTTCGATGACCTGGCCCGCCCTTTTTTCATCGATTGAAGAGGTTACCCGGCAACCCGATCGTCGAAAGGCTTATGACAGCTTATGCTGAAAGCTGTTCGCTTGGGCTGATGAAGTGTCTGCCGTCTCCGTGGCTTCCTAGCGAGGATGGGGTACTATTCGCGCATGCGATCCGATGCGCGCTGAGCGCGAGGTTTGGCTGTTCCGGTTGTCCCTGCGAAATCCAGATGCAGTTTGCCTCAGACGTGCAGCCGCGACCACGCTGCACAGAGATTGTTCGAGTTTTTTAAGGACCTGCACCAGCCTGGAGATCGAGACCCCGCAACGGACGCCAGGGTCGCATCACCGAGCATTTGACCGGATGGACTTCATCGTTCTCGACGAGCAGGCTACATGCCGTTCGCTCAATCCGGCGGCCAGCTGCTGTTCTAACTCGTCAGCCGGCTCTACGACGGCGTTCGGCATGACGTTGACGTGATAACTTGCTATTGCTCGATGACACCGACCGCGGCGGCGTCTCGAAAATGGTCTGCGGAGCTGACGCGCGCTGCGAGGTCGGCAGCATAGGACTCGAAGATAAGAGGGCCGAGGTAAGTGTCGTAGACCTCGGGAACGGATCCGGCGAATATCTTGGCGGTAATGGACATCACGCTACTCCTCTGAATATACGCATGAAAAATGAAACTGCCGTCACTAGGACTATTCAGCAAATTGCCACAGAGGAAGTGATGATGGAGCCATGACTAAAGTCCGTCGAGGATGGCGCGGACGCGCGCGGCGAGCTCGGCGAAGGTAAAAGGCTTTCCGATCAAATGGACGCCGGGCTCAAGACGGCCGTTGTGGATGACGGCGTTACGGCTGTAGCCGGTGGTGAACAGGACTGGAAGACCCGGGCGGCGGCGCTGCGCCTCCCGGGCCAATTCTCGACCGTCTAACCCATCGGGAAGAACAACATCTGTAAAAATGAGAGCGACGTCCACGTCGGCCTGCAAAATCTGCAATGCTTGGCGGCCGTTACTTGCTTCGAGAACCCGGTAGCCGAGCTCCTGCAACACGCTAACGCAATAAGCACGCAAATCCTCGTGGTCTTCGACAACCAGGATCGTTTCGGATCCGCCATCAGTCCTGCGGTCGACACCAGTCACGGGGTCGGCGTCTACGTCCTGATCCGTTGCGCGCGGCAGGTAGAGCTTGACCGTCGTCCCCTGGCCAAGTTCCGAGTAAATTCGAACATGGCCGCCTGATTGCCGGATAAAGCCGTAAACCTGGCTCAATCCAAGACCCGTCCCCTTGCCGACTTCCTTCGTGGTAAAGAAGGGCTCGAACACACGAGCCATGGTCTCGGAAGACATTCCCGAACCGGTATCCGAGACCGCGACGAGCACGTATTGTCCAGGCTTTACAGGCTCGATTAATGCCTCCACATAGGCTTCATCGAGAAAGGCATTGGCGGTTTCGATCGTTAGCCGTCCGCCGGACGGCATGGCGTCCCGCGCATTGACCGCCAGGTTGATAAGTGCGTTCTCAAGCTCTCCAGGATCGGCGAATGCCTGCCATAATCCGCCGGCCGATACGGTTTCGAAGGCAATCATTTCTCCCAGAGTTCTTTTCAGGAGATCAGCAACGCCCGAAATAAGCCGGTTAGGCTCTATTTTTTGCGGGGCCAGGGTCTGTTGGCGCGAGAATGCGAGCAGACGAGACGTCAGCGTCGCGGCGCGCTGGGCGCCGTGATGCGCCATGTCGCGCGCCCTACGCATCCGCGCGAGGTCCATCTCTTCAAGAGATCGATCGAGCTGCCGCCCTATCGTGTCGAGACCGCCCACGATAACCGTGAGAAGATTGTTGAAATCATGCGCCACCCCACCTGTGAGCTGCCCCACCGCCTCCATCTTCTGGCTTTGCCGCAGGGTCTCTTCCGTCTTCATGCGCAAAGCGACTTCTTCCGCAACACGTTCTTCTAGCCGGGCATTGAGGTCTTGGAGGGCGTCGCTGGCGGCCGTCGCCTTGCGCTGGGCGTCGAGCAGCTCCTGTTCATAGCGCCGGCGGTCGACGGCATTGAAGACAGTGATCCGGATAAATCGGAGGCCTCCGCATTCGTCGCGTCTTTCCGCGGCATTCACAAGGACCGGCAGGCGCGCGTTCGACCGTGTGACGATCTCAAGCGCCACCTCATCGAAATGGCCCTGCATTCGCAGCAATGGGGCGAAATGCGTTTCGTAGTAAATGCGACCGGCAACATTCAGCAGGTCGTGAAAGGGGCGACCTTTTAGCTCGTCGCAACCGTAGCCAACCCAAGATGCGAATGTGGCGTTTGCCCGAACAATGCGTCCGTTAGGCTCCAGGGAAAGATAACCGCAAGGAGCGTGCTCGAAGAGATCTTCAAGATCTTCGGCATGGGAGTCGCTGTTCGACCCGGCCGGTTCAGACGATATTATGGGATTCCTAGACAAATTCGCGGATCGCTTTGATCACCGCGTCCGGCGCGCTGAGGTTCGGACAGTGCCCTGTTGCGTCCAGAATGACCAACTGGCTGTTCGGCAGGTTACGGTGGACATACTCGCCTACGTCAATCGGAGCGATGACATCCTCCTTGCACTGCAAAACGAGCGACCGTGCTTTCAGGCCAGCCAGATCCGCCCGGTTGTCGGACATGAACGTCGTTCGGGCGAAGTGCTTGGCGATCTCTGGATCGGTTCGGCAAAAGCTGTTGGTCAGCTCCTCGCCAAGTTCTGGCCGTTCGGGGTTACCCATGATCGCCGGAGCCATGGCGGCCGACCAGCCCATATGGTTGCTGTCCAGAAAATCCAGCAGTTCCTCGATCTGATCCGACCTAAAACCTCCTTTATAGTTGTCGTCGTCGATGTACCGCGGCGATGGCCCGACCAACACCAAGCCTTCAAAGAGCTCTGGAGCCTTCTTTGCCGCCAGGATGCCGATCATGGCACTGACCGAATGCCCGACAAAAATTCCATTCTCTACGTCCAGCGCGCGCCCGAGCTCGACGACATCGTCTGCATAACCCTCGAGGCTGCCGTACTTGGCGGCCGAGAAGGCACTGAGGTCTGACCCACCCGCACCGACATGATCGAAAAGAATCGTGCGAAAGTCCTCTTCAAAGGCAGGGGCGACAAAGCGCCACATGTTTTGGTCGCAGCCAAACCCATGCGCGAAAACCATCGAGCGGGAACCTTGGCCTGCTGTTTTCACGTTATTGCGGACGACGAGTACCGACATTGAGCATCCTTTGTATGGTCCGGCGGCCTTGGTCGCTCCCGCTAGCATCTTAGGGCTATCGACCCAAGCTGGAGATGCAGGAACTTTCAAAACGAAGGTTGAGGAACGTTTG
Organism: Bradyrhizobium sp. LA2.1; assembly: GCF_040547725.1. NCBI lineage: Bacteria > Pseudomonadati > Pseudomonadota > Alphaproteobacteria > Hyphomicrobiales > Nitrobacteraceae > Bradyrhizobium > Bradyrhizobium sp. LA2.1. The sequence goes on along the minus strand of NZ_JBEPQI010000012.1, from coordinate 186,714 downwards.
GTTTCCACGAGCGTTCCATGGAGTTGACTTGGCTTGCCCGCGATCAACCATGTAATTTCGGCAGCAATCTCTGCATGTTAAGTTTGCCCGTCTGACGCAGGGAAGAACCTGTTGAGCCAGGACATCGTATGTCGAACGTCGAGGAATTTCCAATCTCAGCTGCCCGAGGACTTTCCGAGTACGACGCCCTGGTCGCAGCCGCGCCGACCGCGCTCGATGTAATTCCCGGTGGGGTCTATGTTTGCGATCATGATGGCTGGCTTGTTCGCTTCAATAGCGAAGCCGCAGAACTCTGGGGGCGGAGGCCCGCCGTTGAAGAGCCAAAGGATCGCTTCTGCGGATCCCATCGCCTGTTGCGCCTGGACGGTACCCCCCTTTCGCACGACGAATGCCCTATGGCGGAGGCGGTGAGGACCGGCACCGCGACCCGGAATGCTGAAGTCGTAATCGAAAGGCCAAACGGCTCTCGCGTCGTCGTCCTGGTCAATATTCGCCCTTTGAAAGATCACCGCGGCAGGATCCAGGGAGCCATCAACTGCTTTCAGGACATTTCCGCCAAAAAGGCTATGGAAGATGAACTCCGCAACAAGAGTGCGGACCTGGAGGATTTCTTCGAGAACAGCGCGATCGGCCTTCACATCGTGAGCGGGGAAGGCATCATCCAGCGCGCCAACAAGGCAGAACTGTCCATGCTTGGCTATAGCGCTGACGAATATGTCGGACGGCACATCGCGGAGTTTCATGCGGATGCGCCAGTCATCGGAGATATTCTCCACCGGCTTTCGTGCGGTGAGGAGCTTGATCGTTATCCGGCTCGCCTCCGGGCCAAGGACGGTTCGACCAAGCATGTGCTTATAACCTCGAACAGCCGTTTCGACGACGGGAGATTCGTCAACACACGCTGTTTCACCACCGATGTGACGGGCGTTTACGAAGCCGAGCGCGCGCGACGCGAGAGCGAAGAGCGTCTGGCGGCGACCTACGAAGCTGCAACCATCGGCATTGCCGAAGCGGACAAAGAGGGCCGGCTGCTTCGCGTGAACGATGCCATTTGCAAAATGTTGGGACGCTCTCGCGAACAACTCTTGAGTATGACGTTCTTCGACTACACGCACGACGACGATCGGGATGAAGATGCCCGGCTTTACGCACGGCAAATTCGCGGAGACCTCGACAACTATTCGGTTCGGAAACGCGCGACGAACCCTGATGGCACGCTGGTCTATCTCGACGTGTACGGTTCCTGTGTGAGGGATGCCGGCGGCGAGTTCTGCTATGGAGTCCGGGTAATCCAGGACGTGACCGACACCAAGCGAATGGAGGATCGGATCCATCAGAGCGAGCGCCACCTGCGAGAGTTGCTCGAAGCGCTTCCGGCCGCCGTTTATACGACGGACGCCGAAGGAAAGATCACCTTCTTCAACAAGGCTGCGGTCGAAATGGCGGGACGGACGCCGCAGCAGGATGACGAGTGGTGTGTCACCTGGCGCCTCTACAATCCGGATGGAACGCCGCTGCCCCATGATCAGTGTCCGATGGCCGTAGCCCTTAGGGAGAACCGGCCGGTCCGGGGCGTGGAAGCGGTCGCAGAACGGCCGGATGGCACGCGCATCCCCTTTATCCCCTACCCGACGCCACTGCATGACTCCGAAGGCAAGCTCATCGGCGCGATCAATATGCTGGTCGATATTTCCGAACGAAAAAAGGCCGAAGAGTATGCCGGTCGTCTCGCCGCAATCGTCGAATTCTCGGATGACGCGATCATCAGCAAGGACACGCATGGGATCATTCAGACCTGGAACAAGGGCGCAGAACGTCTTTTTGGGTATGCAGCACGAGAGATCATAGGCAGGCCTATCAACATTCTCATTCCACCGGATCGCCAGGATGAAGAGCCTGAAATTCTCGACCGCATTCGGCGAGGTGATCATGTTGCTCCCTATGAGACCGTGCGCATGCGCAAGGACGGGAGTTTTATAGACGTCTCATTGACCGTCTCACCCCTTAAGGACGCGCGTGGCAAAGTCATCGGCGCATCCAAGATCGCGCGGGATATCACCGAGAAACGTCGCCATGAAGAGCGTCGGAAGTTGTTAGTCAACGAGCTGAACCACAGAGTGAAGAATACGCTTGCGACGGTTCAATCGCTCGCTGCACAAACATTTCGCGGCGAAACTCACACTCCGGTGTTTCGTCAGTTCGAAGGCCGGCTCGTCGCCCTGTCCCGCGCCCACGACGCGCTCACGCGGGAGGATTGGGAGGGCATCTATCTTCAGGATTTGATTGTCGAGGCGATCGCTCCAATTTGCATCCACCCCGAGAGGCGCTTCCAGATTTTGGGGCCATCTTTGCGTCTGCGGCCAAAGCTCGCCCTTTCGCTATCCATGGCGTTCCATGAGCTTTGCACCAATGCCGCAAAGTACGGTGCTCTTGCAAACGAGACGGGACGCATCGAGATTCGTTGGGAAGTCCAACAGACAGGTTCCGAACGCTATCTGCATCTGTGTTGGGAGGAGATGGGTGGCCCCAAGGTAGAAACACCGCGTCGAAATGGCTTTGGCAGCCGCCTTCTCGAGCTCGCACTCCGTCGGGAATTTGATGCCGAGGTAAGGCTCTCATTCGCTCCCGGTGGGGTCGTATGCGAAAGCAAGATACCGCTAACATGAATATTGCGGCCACATACTCTTATCATGACGGAGCGAATTAATGGGTTCAACAGGCAAGCTTCGAGTTCTTATTATCGAAGATGAGGCGTTGGTTGCCTTTTTCATCGAAGACATGTTGACGGACATGGGACACGAAGTGGGCGCGGTCGTCTCGCGGATGCAGGAAGCCCTTGACCTTGCGAAGACAGGAACATTCGACTTGGCGATTGTCGACGTCAATTTAGACGGCGAGCCGAGTTATCCGATCGCGGAAACCCTCAGAAAACGTGGCATTCCCTTTATTTTCGCGACTGGCTATGGCTCGAAAGGTCTAGATCCGACCTTCGCTGACGCTCCAGTTGTCGCCAAGCCGTTCACGATGGCAGATCTTCAGAGGTTGCTCCCGATGCTCCCGAAGGCTCGACCGCTTGCCCCGGCAAGCGGCTCATCATAGCCTTGGAAAACATCTATCCGCTGCTCGCTGGGGTTGGCAGGGCGGCATCCGCATCGACCAGCAGCACGGCTTCATCGCGCATTTCGGGGAGACGTCTGACCTACGCCGCGGGCAAGTTCGGGTCGCCTAAGGCGGTATGGGGTTAGGTTGATCGATTTGGGATTCCCAAATAAGTGCGTTTCTGATTCACCATGCTGGCTGGAAGTAGGCCCGCATCGTTGGGCAAGCCTTGCTCTCTGGATCTTCGCAAGCGTGTCGTGGCCGCGATCGAGGACGGGATGTCCCGCAATCAGGCCGCGATGTCGTTCTGGGGGCACAGCTGGCTATGGCACTCGGCTGCCCTTCACCAATTGGCCACGAATGCGGTCAAACATGGCTCCCCCGTCCCCCCGGGGGCGGAAACTTGAGTCATTTAGAAACGGAACGCTGGCGGGCTGGCGTTCGAGTGGATCGAAAAGGACGTTTATCTTTCGACGCAGCCGGCAAGGATGGGCTTCGGTACGCAGCTTCTCAAACGCCTTTTCCCGCACCAGCTGGGCGCCCGACATGAATTTCGATCGCGATGGGCTCAGAGCCTAGATCGAATCCCATTCGCTTGAGCGCCGTCGATCTCTTTCGAGCGCGTCGGGATCGAGTCCTCGGCCAGCCCCCTCTGCCGCGACAGCGCTCCGGCTATCATCGGCCGATCACTCCGCAAGTGCCGATGCGCAAACTGATCGGGGCAGGATGGTTGCCTTGTCTTGGGCGAGGGTTGTTCCATAGTGTGTCCACGAAGCCAACTCAGGGCACAAGCGTTAAAACAGGTCAGCGCCGAAATTGACAGTGCGCTCTACAGGCCCAGCACCAGCATATACACGAAGGCCGAGGAAAGGGCGCCCAGTCCAAGGATGGCGATTATGAAAACAAGGTCTGGCGCTGTCACGCTGCCCCCCATTGATTTCGCAAATCACCTGAATCTTACGCTTTACTTCGGCGGCTGCAAGCCGAGGCGATCTCAGCCATTCGCTCATGTGTGAGCCGGTCTCGGCTTGGCGGGCCTTGCGCATCATTTTTCGCGGGCCGCTCCATGATGCTGATGATGAAAGAATGGCGGCCCGCGATCCGGACACTGCGCGGCTGAGCGATCTCGGTGCTGCAGAAGGCCGGGCGATCCGCGAGTGCGAGGAGCACGGCTGGATGCAGGACCGCGCCAATCTACATGCCCGCGAGCGCGCTTTTGAAATGGCGCGCCGGGATGCGCCGGCCGGGGTCTCTCTGGAGGAAGCGATCGCCGAGCTCCGCTGCGTTCTGGGCTCGATCGGCGGCAGATCGGCGGCACCTGCCCGGAATGTCCTACTCCTGCTGCTAAGCGAGTGAACAGAGGTCCCGGCGCAGCCGGGGAACTTTTCTCCGGCTCGCCGGTTCCGCATTTTTGGATCCTTTAGCTGCCGCCAGGATGGCGGGTGGCGCGGCCACGGAAGAGACCTTTGTGCGCCGCCGATGTCAGAGGAGAGCGCCATGCAAAAGAGGCGTCGTTTCAAGCAATCGACCTCGTTGCAAGACCGGCTCGCATCGTTCGCGAAACAGGCGAGTGAAACAGCCTCGAAACTTCCGCCAGGGCCGGAGCGAGAAAACCTGCTGAGGAAAGCGCGTCAGGCCGAAACGGCCTCGCGAGTGGGGGAATGGGCCGCCGACCGCGGTCAACATGCACCCCATCCCGAGATTGCATCCCTCACGGAGAGGCGGGGTCAGCCATGACGCAGCTTGACGACCGGACGTTGGCCAACCTCGACTTCGTGCTGGAGGAGGTCTGCCGCCCGTTACCTCACGGCGGCGACCACGAACTGAGGAAAGCGATAGCTGAGAAACTCCTCGCCAGCGCGCTGAAAGGAAACAGGGCCATCGGCGGGCTCACCGAGATCGCGCGGGCAGCCCTCGCAGAGATGACGAAGAAGTCGGCCTAGCGCCCCGCTTCGAGGCACCTTCTCGACGTCGCTCGCCGGGGCGTGCCAGAGATCGAACGCCGTCGCCCGATGGCGAACATTCCGATCATGCCGCGAACCGATCCGGAAAGCCGCCCTGGAGCTCGTCCAGCAGCCGCTGCTCGCGCTCGATCCGGCTCCGATACAGCTGGCGCTCGCTCTCGGTCTTGGCACTCGCCAACAGCAGGCGATAGTGTCCGATGACCTTTTCGCTGCCGCAGACGAGGAGTTCATGGATGTCGCTCATCGCTCGGCTCCCATCATAGCTGGATCCGGCTGGCCGTTCGGAAGTGTGAAAGTGACGGGGAAGGTTTCGGCGGCCAGAGCATCGAGCGCGATCTGCTCCTCGGCGAGGCGTCTTTCGATGAACTGACGTTCCAGCTCCGACAGCTTCGTCCGAAGCAGCCGTCGATAGCGGTGGATGTTGTTGCGGTGCGCACGGATGCGGGCCAGATCTTCGTCGAGCATCGTCGTTTCTCCTGACGGTCGTCACGGTCCTTTTCGGGGTTGAGAAAGCCGGGAAAGAGATTGCCGGTGCAAAAAATATTCAGACGCGATTGGCTGTCAAGATGTCTCGCGCCGCATGTCCGAGCCTTCGAAAAGGCGGCGCAGGAGGTGGCAAGCGGCGACGGGATCGCCGCATTTTTTTTGCGGCCGACCCCTTGAAACGGCTTCTCGTTCTTCTAATTGATTTTTCGCCGCGAGAGCGGTGTGCCGGGCGCCTTTACGGGTCCGGCGCGGGCGCCGGGCCGGGCACCAGACCCGCTCTGACTCCAGCCTTGCGCTCCTTGTATCCATCTTGCTCTTTGGAGGACTTGGTTATGAGGACCACCGTTGACTTCGCGCCCCTGTGGCGCTCCACCATCGGCTTCGACCACCTGGCCGACCTCGTCGACAACATCGAGCGCACCAGCGAGGATCACTCCGGATCTCGGTCGCCGTCGCCGGCTTCGGAGCCGACGACATCGCCGTGACGGCTGAGCAGAATGCGCTCACGATTGAGGGCAGGAAGCCCGAGGAGGCGGCCGGCGAATACCTGTACCGGGGCTTCGCCGCGCGTCCTTTCCGGCGCGTGTTCAACCTCGCCGACTACGTTCAGGTGAAGGAGGCCTCCTTCCGCGACGGACTGCTGATCATCGATCTCGTCCGCGAGGTGCCGGAAGCCATGAAGCCGCGCCGGGTCCAGATCGGAAGCGGCGCCTCTGCCGCCTCGCAGATCGAGCAGAAGAAGGCGGCCTGAAGCCTGATCGAGGTTCGACAGCGGAACGCGGCGCGCGCAAGCGTGGCCGCGCTCCCTGGCCCATGCAACGAAGGAGAAAAACCATGGCAGTTCGTGATCTCATTCCCTGGCCCAGAAACCAGGAGCTCGCGCTGGCGCGCGGCAGCCACGATCCGTTCATGACGCTGCATCGCGAAATGAACCGGCTGTTCGACGATGTCTTACGCGGCTTCGGCGGCACAAGCCTGTCGCCGCTCATGGAAGGGCAATTCGGCTGGCCCAAGATCGAGCTCAGCGAGACCGACAAGGCGCTGACGATCTCGGCCGAGCTTCCCGGCATGACGGAGAACGACGTCCAGATCGAAATCGCCAACGGGGTGCTGACCATCCGCGGCGAGAAGAAGAGCGAGAAGAACGAAGGTAGATACTTCACCGAGCGCTACTATGGCTCGTTCCAGCGGCAGATCGCGCTCGAGGACGTCGCGGAGGACAAGGCCCAGGCGTCGTTCAAGAACGGCGTCCTGACGGTCTCGCTTCCGAAATCGGAAAACCCGCGAGCGGGTGTCAAGCGTATCGCGATCAACTCGCAGTAAAGACCATCACGGGCGGCGGTCGTCGCCGCCCGAAACCCGTCCCGACGAAAGGAGCGTAAAGGGAGGCAATCGATGACCAACGCCAACACGAACACCGGCAATCTCAATCCATTCTTCCATCCGGCGGCGCACTATGCGTCTCCGGAGGACGTCCTGAACGACGACGAACTCTCCGGACCGGAGAAGCGGATCATCCTGTCGTCATGGGCGTCCGACATGTTCGCGGTCGAATCCTGTCCCGAGCTACGCGAAATTCCCGGCATGGGCCACGCGATCCGGCTCGCGGACATCCTCGCCGCGCTGAGGCGGCTCGACGGCGACGACGATCCGCCGCCCCCCGGGGGCGTGCCGATGCGGCTGCGGCGGCCCAGGGCCGCCGCGCAGCGGAGGTGATTGCGATGTTCCCGCAAGGAGTTCTCGGGATGGTTCTGCTCGGCCATGCCTCTGCAGCATTGGCCGTACAGTTACTTGTCCCATTCCTGGGACGAAGTCAGAAGTGAACGGCGGACGGTCGTCCGAAGATACCATCGCGCGAGTGATCAAGCCCCTTGACCCAGATCAATGGTCGCCACTCAAAGAGCTCGCATCGTGCACGTCATGGACGTACAGACCCTCAGAGCCGCGCTGTGCGAGATCTTCGAGCAGGCCGCCATCTGGCGTAGCATGCAGGCGCGCGATTTGGAAAGTTCCGACGCCGGAAGACTGTTCCGACGGCTGGCCACGACAGTCGATAGTATCGAAGACGATGCACTGATCGTGTATTGGGAGCTATGGGAAGAAGAGGCCGACCGGCAAGCTCACGCCGAGCTGGTGAGAGAGGTCGGTTGCGGCTTCCGCCCCACCTCGGCTTCCGAGTTCGTCGCTCGCTTTATTGCCGATCGGTCGGGAGGCCTGCCGTTCCAAGCCGACATGCGCTGTTAGATTAAGGGACCGATGGGTTACCGATGCACGCCCTTTTGCCGGCGGGGTGCTTGCATCAGAGACGCCTGGCCGCCCTCGTGAAAGGAATTCGGAAGGGCTTAAAGATTTCTGCGGTCCAAGTCTCATTATGTCCCGAGGTCTTGAGGACTGCCGGTGCGAGCTTGTCGAGGACGATCCCATTGTCAGAGAGCGTCCGAATGGAACGACAAGGCGACTAACCGCGAGTCGTTGCGGGGCTCAAGAGCCATCTCGAAGAGACCAACAAGCAGGTCGAGCGGCTTCAGAAGGTATTCGAGAAGCTTGGCAAGGAGCCCAGCGGGACACAGTGTCCGGCCATTGACGGCATCATCAAGGAAGCCGACGAGACGGCGGGCGAAATCGAGGACAAGACAGTGCTAGATCCGGCTGTCGGCGCAAATGCGCGAGCCGTCGAGCACTACGAAATTTGCCGCTACAGGACGATTATCGCCTGGGCCGAAGAGCTCGCCACGACGATCGTTCGCTTCCTCACGACCAACCTCAACGAAGAGAAGGCGGCGAACACCAAAAGTACCGCAGTCCAAGCCCAAATCCAAGTGGCAGCCGGCTCGAGCGGTGCACGGGCCTGGTTGCGCGGCAGCATGACCAATCTATGGTTGCTTGCCCCGTAAATCGGATTGCGTAGGATTCGGGTGATTTGCAAATCAGGGGGAGCCGGGTGGCAGCGCCAGACCTCGTCTTCATAATAGCTATTGTTGGCCTGGGAATTCTCTCGACGGCCCTCGCGCATATGTTGATATTGGGCCTATAGCCGGTCCGCAAATTTCTCGATCGGCAAAGAGGAAGGTCGCCTTGGTTAGCAGGCGTTTACAGCTGGCATCGAATGATGTGCCGGCGACTTTCCAGAGCGCCTCCAGAACGAGCGCTGGCTGCTCGCACTTTTCTCACGTTCTCGCCAGTGGCTCTACGCGGACTTGAACGATCGAACGTACTGTTTCGGCCGAAGCGGCTCGTCACTCAGTAATCACGCGTTTCTTTGTTGCTGTGTTTCGTTAGTTAGCCGCTTTCGGATCCCAGTCAAAGTGTCGGCGTCGCGGCGCAGCGATGTTGATTAGGCACCCGCAAGATTATAATGCTTTGGCCTGAACCTACGTAGTACTCCGATGCTATGGTCTCTCGAGTATCTTATGCCTAATCGGGCCGCGAACCTCCCGGGGACTGGCGCTTACAAGTGCGATGCTGGACCTTCGTTGACGCCCACCAATTACACAATTTGGCCACTTCCCTGGACAGGTCAGGTCCGGCCGGGAGTTTTCGTGAGTGGATCAGACTAAGCGCCAATTGCCCTCTGAGGCCGGTTAATCGCAGTATTGGGCCACCGGCATCGAAGGCCCCGCCTTCAACCCCGCCTGTCGGTTGTGATCGCCGTCGCCCTTGAGGCGACGGCGATCTGACCTTCGTCAAGCTCGCAAGCTATTTTACTCGGAAGGCCCCATCTCATGAGCGTGCTCGGCATGCTGTCGATTGCTCTTATGATCGCAGTCTGGTGGATCATCTCAAAATAGACTCGCCCCCGACTACCCGGCGGAAGAATGGGCCCGCACTCCATTCGCACCTTAGACGGACCGAGATGATTATTGGGCTTTGCTGGAACGCTGGAATGACTTTAGCAGACGGCTCAGCGCTGGACTCGCCGCCCGACGGAGTTCTTCGAGATTCTCGCGCGAGAGCGCTTGCAGCTTCTGTTCTCCCGTCTCCGTCAGCTTCAGATGAACGCGCCTGGCGTCCTCGGGGTCGGCAAGGCGAACGACAAGCCCGAGCTTTGTTAGGCGGTTGATGAGCTCCACCGCTGAGTGATGTCGTATGAGCAGGAACCGCGCAATATCGCCGACGGTCGCGGGCCCCGGACGGGCAAAGCCCTTGATACCGAGTAGTCCCTGATGCTGCGTCGGTGTCAGTCCTTGCTTCGCTGCGGCCGCTTCGCTGAATGCCAGAAAGCTTCGGATCTGAAAGCGGAATTGTGCCAGCGCCGCGTAATCCGCCACACGCATAGCGCGACCACTGGCACGTCGAGCCGGCGTCGCCCGCTTGGATCGCTGCATTTTTTTCGACTGAACCATCCGGGCCGCCCCGACCTTCCTGCACTGCGACGTGCGGCAGATTAGCCAAAAGTACCAAGCGGCCGCTGACAACCCAACGGGGCAAGACCTCGGATGCACAGAATTCGGTATCTATTCGAAGCTGGATAGCAGGATCTTCACCAGGATGACCTGAAATGCGATCGGGATGCGAACGCTCTTGCGTCGGATCGAGCGCTGCAATGCGCCAGCGATCTCCGCACCGCTCAGGCTACCTGCCGATGCGTTGGCAATCAACTCCGCCCACATCTGCGACAGCGAGCCGCCGGGCGCGATCACCGGCTTGATGGTCACGCCACAGCCCTGCGCCCAGTCGACAATCTCCCGCATCGTGTGCGGACCGCAATTGCGCGCGGTCGCGAGGCGCTCGGCCGTCAGCGCGCGCAGCAGGTCGCGCGATGGCAACCAACTCCCCTTCGGGGGCTGCTCGCCGATGAGCTCGACCGCGAGCTCCTTCAATACATTCTGGGCCCTTACGCTCAGCCTCTTCATCGGCGCTGGCACGCGCTTGGCCTGAGCCGAGCCTATAGGCGGCCCCCGCTCGCCGGCGGGCCGGTTGGCTGGCTCGGACATGCGGGTGGCTTCGCCAAATTGCGGCATCGTGCGCTGGTCGTTACCCATCGCGAGCGACGCAGCCCCAGGCCGCTCCGCTTCCTTCGGCCAAGATTGTCGGTTCCGGGAACCCGCCATCGTCGTCTTTTGCTCTATTTCTGTCGCTGAAGCCGCCAGACTCATAGTCACAAAGACTAATGTATATCGATATCCGATATGTTTTCACGACATAATTTTCGTCGTTCGACCAAAGGCGAATTTGACAGAAGGCATTCACAAGCAATGCTTGCGTCCAAGAGCTACACGCGGATGTGACATGCCCGGCGCGGGCAGGCCTGTGAGGTCTGCCGTCGCCGGACAAGTCGTGTTTTGCCTGCAAACAAGAACGATGTTCGGAGGAAACGACCATGACTGACGATCTCATCCGCCGCGGCCTTTCGCGTCGTGGCCTGCTCCAGACCACGGCGGGACTCATCGGCGGCTCGATGCTGCCGGCGATGCCGGCCTTTGCCGAGGACAAGCCGGCAATCGGCTCCTATCCCACGGGCGTATCGGGTTCCACCGCCTTCATCGGCATCTCGGTGCCGCGCACCGGAACCTATGCCGTGCAGGGCGAGGACGAGCTCAAGGGCTATCAGCTCGCGATCGAGCACATCAATGAAGGCCACGAGCTAATCAAGAAGATCTCGCCGAAAACCAGCAAGGGCGTGCTCGGCAAGGAGCTGAAGTTCGGCGTCGCCGACTCGGCCGCCAAGCCGAACGAAGCGGTGCAGGCGCAGCAGCGCTTCATCAGCGAGAACAAGGCGATCATGATCACCGGCGGCACGTCGAGCGCCGTTGCGGTCGCGCTGAACAAGCTCGCCCAGCGCGAGCACGTGCTGTTCGTGTGCGGCATCTCCGGCTCGAACGACACCACCGGCAAGGACTGCGTGCGCTACGGCGTCCGTCAGAACTTCTTCGGCCAGACCGCGGCAGCCGCGATCGGCCCGGTGATGGTGCGGGAGTTCGGCAAGAACAAGAAGGCCGCCTACCTGACGCCCGATTACACCTACGGCCACACCGTCACCAAGTCGATGCAGGATTTCCTCGCGACCGCGGGCTGGACCACCGTGACCAACCAGGTCGCCCCGCTCGGCGCGCCCGACTATTCCTCCTACCTGCTCAATGTCGCGAACTCCGGCGCCGACGTGTTGATCAACGTCAATTGGGGTCACGACGCGGTGCTGTCGACCCAACAGGCAAAACAGTTCGGCGTGCTCGACAAGATGAAGCTGGTCGTCCCCTACCAGGTGCCTTTCATCGCACGCGAGACCGGCGGCCTGATGCAGGGCGTCTATGCCGCGACCGACTATTGGTGGACGATCGAAGACAAGTTCCCGCTGGCCAAGATGTTCAACGAGGCCTTCGAGAAGAAGTACGGCTACAAGCCGGAATGGGGCGCCGAGAACGCCTATGTCAGCTTCGCGCACTGGGCGCACATGTGCGAGCAGGCCGGCAGTTTCAATCCGCCCGACGTGATCAAGGCCTATGAGAAGGGCGAGACGATCCCCTCGCTGGTCGGTGACGTGCATTATCGCCCCGAGGATCACCAGTGCATTCGCCCGGTGATCATCGTCAAGGGCAAGCAGCAGAAAGACATGAAGAACAAGGAAGACTGGTACGACGTCGTCGAGATCGTCCCGGGTGAAGGCCTGATGCAGAAGCCGGACGCGTTCGGCTGCCATCTCGGCGACTATAGCTGATCCCGTGCTAACCCCCTGTGACGCCGTAGGTCACACTCTGGACCTGCGGCGTCACCTTTTTGACGACGCACCGCCGCGCGTCACGATAGCGATCCCCGCATGATTAGTTGGCCCAATCTCGTTTCGCAGCTTTTCAACGGGCTCGCGCTCGGCGCCCTGCTTGCGCTGATCAGCTCCGGCCTGACCATCATCTACGGGACGCTCGGCGTGCTCAACCTCGCGCATGGCGCGATGTTCATGATCGGCGGCTATGCCGGCTTCGTCGCCTACCAGTACACGGAGTCCTTCATCATCGCCGTCATCGCGGGCTCGTTGTTCGTGATGCTGCTCGGCGTCGTGATGGAACGCGTCATCATCCGCCATTTCTATCATCGGCCGCACGAGGATCAGCTGCTCGTGACCTTCGGGCTCGGCATCTGTTTCGTCGAGCTCGTGCGCCTGATCTTCTCGAGCCAGTCGCAGCTGGTGCCGCCGCCGGCCCTGTTCCAGGGCATCACCAATCTCGGCTTCATGTTCTATCCGACCTACCGCCTCGCCGTCGTCGGCATCGTCGCGGTCGCCCTCGGCGCACTGTTCATCGTCCTCTACCGGACCCGGCTCGGCATGATCGTGCGCGCCGGCATCGAGGATTCGGTGATGGTCGATTCGCTCGGCATCAACGTCTACCGCGTCTTCATGGTCGTGTTCGGCATCGGCGCAATGGCCGCCGGATTTGCCGGCATCGTCAACGCGCCGGTGGTGTCGCTGACACCTGGCATCGGCGACGACATCCTGGTCCAGACCTTCGTGGTGGTGGTGATCGGCGGCGTCGGCTCGTTTCCGGGCGCGATCCTCGGCGGCCTGATCGCCGGCGAGATCATCAGCGTCACCTCCATGTTCAACCCCGGCTACGCCTATGTGATGCTGTTTGCGGCGATGACGCTCGTGCTCGTGGTGCGACCGCATGGCCTGCTCGGCGTCCAGGGCCGCGAGTAAGCGATCTCCTGATGCTCAAGCAACGCCCGTTCCTGATCGAGACCCTGACCGCGATCGGTTTGATCGCAGCCCCGTTCGTGCTGCCTCATCTCGGCTTCGCCCCGAACACCGTGAACCGGATCCTGGTCTGGGGCCTGTTCGGTCTCGGCTTCGACATCCTGTTCGGATTCACCGGCCTGCTGTCGTTCGGCCAGTCCGCCTTCTACGGCACCGGCGGCTTTGTCGCGGCCTACCTCCTGACCCGCGCGGGCTTCGGCAACGTGCTGGGCGCGCTGATCATCGGCATGATCGCAGCAGCCGCGACCGGCTATCTGATCGGCCTGATCGCGCTGCGGCGCACCGGCATCTATTTCGCCATGATCACGGTGGCGATCGCGGAGGTGTTCTTCTTCGTCGAGTTCAATCCGCTCTCGGATTTCACCGGCGGCGAGAACGGCCTGCCGGGCGTACCGACGCCGAGCTTCAATCTCGGCTTCACCACCATCCACTTCACCAATGGCTGGTCGCTCTATCAGTTCATCGCGCTGTGCTACTTCATCGGCGTCATCATCGCGCTCAGGATCGTCCGCTCGCCTGTCGGCGCGATTCTGAGCGCGATCCGGGACAATCCGCTGCGCGCCACCGCCGTCGGCCACAACATCCACGGCTACAAGCTGACCGCCTTCGTGATCGCTGCGGCCTATGCGGGCTTCGCCGGCGGCCTGCTCGGCGTATTGCAGGCCTTCATGCCGCCCGACGCTTTCACTTTCGACACTTCAGGCCAGCTCGTGATGCAGACCGCCATTGGCGGTCGCGGCACGCTGTTCGGACCGCTGGTCGGCGCAACAGTTTGGCTCTTCCTTCAGGATTTCCTCCAGTCCGCGCTGGGCCTCGGAGCGGCCTGGAAGCTCGTGCTGGGCGTGTTCGTGGTGCTGGTCTGCTTCCTGCGCGGCGGCATTGTGGGCGGCCTTGTCGATCTCTACGGCCTCGTGTCCGGCAAGCGAGCGCGGAAGGCTGCGGAGACGGAGGAGGAGGCCGAGATCGAGACGCCGCAGCAAGCTCCTCCTGCGCCGATGCAGGCCAGGGAGGTCGCGCATCCCGCCTATTCCGGGCCGATCCTGAAAGCCACCGGCCTGACCAAGCGCTATGGCGGTCTCGTCGCCAACAGCGACATCGATTTCAGCGTCAATCAGGGCGAGCTGCGCGGCATCATCGGCCCCAACGGCGCCGGCAAATCGACCTTCTTCAAGATGCTGACCTGCGAGATCGCGCCGACCTCCGGCCGGATCGTGTTCGAGGGCCGCGATATCACGGGATTGAAGGTCACCGAAGTTTGCCAGCTCGGGCTTACCAAGAGCTACCAGGTCAACCAGCTTTTCACGGGCCTGACGGTGCGGCAGAACCTGACGATCGCAGCACTCGCCGAGCTGCGCGGCAAGTTCCGGCTCGACCTGTTCCGCAAGCTCTCGGGCGTCAAGGGCCTGACGGAGCAGGTGGCGCACACGCTTGCCCTGGTCGATTTGACCCGCCGCGCCGACACGCCGGTATCCGAGCTCGCCTATGGCGAAAAGCGCCGGCTGGAGATCGGGCTTGCACTCGCCACCTCGCCGCGCCTGCTGCTGCTCGACGAGCCGCTCGCGGGCATGAGCCCGCGCGAGCGGGTCGAGACCGTCAAGCTGCTCAAATCGATCGCGCGCGGGCGCACCATGATCATCATCGACCACGACATGGATTCGCTGTTCGAGCTGGTCGAGCGCGTGACGGTGCTCCAGGAGGGCAAGGTGCTGCTGGACGGCACACCGGAGGAAATCAAGACCAACGCCGCGGTGCAGGAAGCCTATCTCGGCGGCGTGCACGGAGAGATCGCCGCATGAGCCTGATCGAGGTCGACGGCCTGAACAGCTATTACGGGGACTCGCACATCCTGTTCGACGTCGCGATGCATGTCGAACGTCACGAGGTGGTAGCGCTGCTCGGCCGCAACGGCGCCGGCAAGAGCACCACGCTGAAGAGCCTGATGGGCGTGGTGACGCCGCGCAGCGGTAGCGTGAAGTTCGACGGCATCGACATCGCCGGCCGCAGGAGCCACAAAATCGCGCAGGCGGGCATGCAGCTCGTGCACGAGGAGCGGCGCATCTTCGGCAGCCTGTCGGTGGAGGAGAACATCGTTCTCGCGGGGATCACCGCGCCGCAACGCTGGCCGCTCGGCCGCATCTACGAGATGTTCCCGCGACTGAAGGAACGGCGCGGCAATCGCGGCACCGAGCTCTCCGGCGGCGAGCAACAGATGCTCGCGATTGCACGGGCGCTGGTGCGCGATCCCAAGATCGTGCTGCTGGACGAGCCGTTCGAGGGGCTGGCGCCCGTCATTGTCCACGATCTCGTCAAGGCCTGCCGCGAGCTCGCGGCCGCCGGCCAGACCATCGTGCTGGTCGAGCAGAATCTGGCGGCGACGCTAGCGCTGGCGACGCGGATCTACATCATCAACAACGGCCACATTGTCCACGAAGGGCCGGCGCAAGAGCTCAAGGCCCAGCCGGAGCTGCTGCAGCGCTATCTCGGCGTCTAGCTCCTCTGCCTCGTCGCGTCCCGCCACCGGCCACATGCAGGTCTGCTTACGTGTTCCGGGCCCGGGCCGGTCGGCACGCGATGGTGGTCAACAGCCGACATCCCTAAACATACCAAAAGGAGCCAAAGATCCACTCTCACCCGAAAATAAAATAGAGAAGGTAGAGCGAGTAGCCGAGCGCAAGGAGGCCTACGACTACTGAAAGCAAGAATATGAGTTCATCATGTTTCATTGATGATCTACTGGCGGATCAAACCTTTGACGAGATAGCGAAGCCTATAGAGCCAATGCCTGACGAACAGCGGTAGCAGGCAGTCAGATCTCCCCGCTTTGAGTCGAAACAAGCCGAATAGCGGCAGGACCTTCTATGTTGGCGCTAACATATTGCTGCGCGGCCGAAATGAGAGCTTCCACGGCGGAATTATTGTATGAGGAATGCTTCGGATTTAGGTGCAAGCCAGTTTCTATGATCATCACTTGGGTAACCCCAGAGGGCAGAATCTCGACGGCAAACGATACAAACGATACGCGGGGAGCTTTGAAAGACATTTGAGCCCGCTTTCACTGACGTCGAACGTAGGTGGCGCCCCAGCCAAGGCCGAGTGTGGCGGCGACAAGCGAACCGAAGAGGACGCCCAGTTTAGCCGCCCTCGATACTCCTTCATCGGAGAAGGCGAGCATCGAGATGAAGATCGACATGGTAAAACCGATGCCAGCCAGCAGGCCGACCAGACAGACGCCACCCCACGAAACTCCAGGAGCAAGGCGACACCAGCCCATTCGTACCGCGACCCAAGCCGCACCGACGACGCCAAGCGGTTTCCCAGCGACCAAGGCAAGCGTAGTGCCCATCATCACCAGGTGGCCCCCTGCGGAGAGATCAGTGCCGGTTAAGCTGACGCCGGCATTCGCTAGCGCGAAGATCGGCATGACGCCATAAGCCACCCACGGATGCATTGCCATCTGCACCCGTGACACCGGCGGCAATAACTCGCGGTGAGCTACACGAAGGTCTCGCAGCGGTTGCTCCAACAGATGCGGATCCCTCGCTTTCACCGCATCGCTGCTTCGTAGCTGTTTCAGCACTCGCGACACAACTTCCAGCGGCGGCTCCCGCATCGGTATGGCGCGTGCCGGAGTGATCAACCCAAGCACGACACCCGCAAGGGTTGGATGGATCCCGGCTACCGTGAACCCGATCCAAACCAAAGAGCCGGGCAATACGTAGAACGGTGCAGAACCGATGCCGATGCGCTGAAATCCTAAAGCCGCGAGAACGCCAATTGACGCGATGATGAAACCGCCAGGCTGAAGACTGGCGGTGTAGAACAGGGCAATGATCAGCACCGCAATGATGTCGTCGATCATCGCCAGAGCAAGCAGGAACACACGCACATTGACCGGGATGGTTCGCCCAAGCAGCGCGAGCACTCCGACTGCAAAGGCGATGTCTGTCGCGGTTGGCACGGCCCAGCCCTGCCCTCTAGCCGGATCGCTGTTGAGGCTCAGATAGATGAGCGCCGGGACGATGACGCCACCAGTCGCGGCGACCAGCGGCAGAATGGCTTGGTCGAGTTTGCTCAGTGCGCCTTCGTGGACCTCGCGCCGAATCTCCATGCCCACGACGAGGAAGAAGACGGTCATCAGTGCGTCGTTGACCCAGAAATGCAACGACCGGGAAAACACGTATTCGCCGACACCGATTGTGAGCGGAAGGTTCCAAAAGGCGTGATAGCTATGAGCGAACGGAGAATTGGCCCAGATAAGTGCAGCGGCAGCGGCCGCGAGGAGCACGGCACCGCTGACAGCCTCGACATGCAGGAACCTGTGTAGGGTGCTGAGGGCCTGTTCCGCGAGCCGCTGAGCTTTCGGCAGATCGTCGAATAAAGAGCTATCGTTCACGGGCGCACGCTTTCCGCGTGGCGGCCCGACCATCGCTTGACCTGTCGCTGCTCAATGCAGCGAGCACCCGAACGTCGTTATACATCGTGGCAATGACAATTCAACCTTGGAAGAAGGCGCCTGTCTGTTTCAGGGCGGTCTCGTTAGTTCGGTCTAATTCCGGGAGCATCCAGTCTCCATCGCCGGGGGGCAAATCTTCGGAGCGGGGAGCTGACGTTTTCGTCTAAAGGTGCATTAGACTTCGGTCATATTGGTCCAGGCTGACTTTGCTCTAGGATCGACCAATGCGGGGAATGATCATCATCACGGTGGCCTTCTTGGCCCTGGCGCTCGCATTCTCGAGCGCACATCAACCGGTCATCCAGCCGACAAGCCGCATCCTCCCGTAAACGTGCCAGCCAACTAAGGGCAGCCCGACTGCTTCCTTTGCGTGCGGATTGGCGAAGCGGCATGTCGTCTTTGAGACCCGAAGCGGACCAAGCGGTGACAGTCGACCCTATCGCATCGCATAGTCCCGCACCCTGCCAAGCAGTCGATCCGCCCGCACGCGCTCGCCCGGGGTCATGTCGCGAAGATCGTTCGCGTCATCTTCGCAAATGTAGATAATTTCTCCCATGGGATCCAACCCATCGCGCTGGGATATGCCCCCCAAGCTGAGATGCGCTCTCCATGGCTTCGCCCTCGTCAGAGACGGCTGCCAATTCGATCCAGTGGGCGCGTGGATTTCGTGCGATGACACACTCGCCCAAAAATACGGCGAGGTCGAAGATTGCGTTCAGTCCACGCAAAGTGCCCTCCCATGGCGTCAGATGGCGAAAGAAGATTTGCATCACTTTATCTCTGGGCAATGTCGGCATGAGTACGCCGTAATGACCCGGGAGCCAAGCGGATACAGCAGCGAGACCATCGTCCCGCAAATGCGCACTTACACTGAAGCGCGCCAGAAAGTACTTGAGCGCGTCCAGCTGTTCCGCGCGATGGTCCATAAAGTAGCCAACATTTTTCCTTGCCGCGGGTGATGAACTCTCGCTCCTCTAGATCGGAAACGCCGCGAGGGCAATTCGGGCCCTGACAGTGAGGTGGCTTGTAGGTGGGATAATCTGCCAAGGCTTCTGACATCTGGTGAAAGGTCAGTGAGTTGCCGAGGCTCTCTGCGAAACCAACTGAGCATCGTCTTTCCCTATCAAGAACCACCTTGAAGCAATCTAACACACGCTCTCGCAATAGAAGCGACATTCCGCGAGTGACGTCGGCCGACCTTACGACACTCTAAGATCCTCCGAAGTCAGCTTGTGGCCCGAAGCCGTCTGCGAGGGCAGAACAGAGCGCGTCCGCTCTGCCCCGAAGTCAGACGTCAACCTGTTCTGCTATTGCGATGGCGTCGTCGACCTCGATCCCGAGATAAAGTCGGCCTGATTGCCCAGCAGGCGCAACGAAGGAGTGGCTATTGTGTGCTATTTCGATTTCAATGCAGAAACCGGATGCCAATCCTCTGGATCATCACTTAGCAACTTTCTGCAACGACCCAACAGCTCGACTGCAGACGAATCCTGCGGTCGCTCCAATAGGACGGCTTCGAAATCGGCAATCGCGCCGACGAAATTGCGTTCGCGGTATTTGGCCAGACCCTGCTCATAGCGTGCGATCCAAGTCTCGGATTGGCGCGCTGAGCCCACCTCGCTCGCCAAACCTATCAATTCATGGACTGCGATTCCCCCTTCGCGACCGTAGACCGCGATAGTGTCGATCTCGCGCGTGACTACCGCGCCGCGCGCGAGACGCTCAGTCGCCTCACCGATCAATATTTGTGTGCCGTAGCTCTTGTTGGCCCCTTCCAGGCGGCTCGCCACATTCACGGCATCGCCGATCACCGTATAGTTCAGCCGCAGCTCGGAGCCGATATTGCCGACCAGCATGCGGCCGGAATTGATGCCGATGCGAATCTGCAGGGGATGGCCGAGATCGTCGCTGAGGCCGGAGTCCGCGATGGCGCGGCGGATGTCGAGCGCGGCGCGGCAGCAGCGCTCCGCATGATCGGCTTGCGGCTGTGGTGCGCCCCAGAACGCCATCACGGCATCGCCGATAAACTTGTCGATCGTCCCGCCATTGGCGACCACGACTTCCGAGGCAAGGTCGAGATAGCGCGACAGCAGGGGCACGACGCGGTCGCCCATGCGTTCTGAGAGGCCGGTAAAGCCGGCCACATCCACGAACATCACGCTCAATTCCTGGATCGCGCCACCGGGTTTTGCCTCGACACCCTGGCGCAACAGCGCGCGGACGAGATCGGCGGGAATGAACTTTCGGAACGCCGAAAGGCCGGCTGCCATCTCTGCGATGGCGCCCGACAAGCTTGCGATCTCCTTCAGCCGCGAGGGATGACGGCGCACCAGCTCCAGCGCAAAGGTCTCGACGTGGCGGATCTCTCCGACGACGCGGGTGAGCGGTGCCGCGATCACCGTACGCGCGAGCAAGGCGGAGGCGAGCGCCGCAAGCACTGCGCCGACAGCGAGGCCGAGAATTAAGCGACGCAACGTCGTCTCGACAGGACCGAGAAACTCGGCCTCTGGAATGATGGTCGCGAGCCGCCAGCCGGGAAACGGCAGCGGCGTGAGTGCGAACTCATAGGCGGCACCGTCGGACGTAAGCCTGCTGCGCCAGCTGTCCTTGCCAGTGCCGGCCTGGGCCAGCGCCTTCTGTGCCAGCGGCAGCAGTTTCTGGTCGCCGCGCGCGGGGTGCAATTCGTCAGCGTCCTTGTCGGGCGCGGCGACGAGCTCGCCGCTGCCGTCGAAGATGAATGCCGTTCCTGTGCGCCCGACCTCGAGCTGCGCAAGGAAGCGTGCAAGGCGAGTGTATTCGATGATGATGGCAAGCACGCCCTGCCGCTCTTGATAGACGTCGATCGGACCTGCAAAGGCGATCGACGAGCGCTCCCCGATCGGATGGTCTGTGACCCTGAACCACTCGGGCTGTTCCGCCTTGATGCCGGTCTTGAACCAGGTACGATCAGCGACACGGAAGTCAGTCGGCTCGAAACGGCGGTTGGCGAATTCGATATCGCCGGGCACGACGTCGTATTCGTCGACGCGGCGCTGGCCGGCATGATCGGTGAGCGAGATTTCCATCATCTCGAGACGGCCGTCGCCGAGCTTGTGGGCGGCAAAGAAAGCGCCGTCGGGCCACCCGAACGCGACCCAGGAGATCGTGGCCTGCGATTGCAGTTGAGACAGGAACACGAATTCGCGTTTGTCGGCCTCGCGGGTATCGAGGACGTTCTGCAGGAACAAGGTACGGATCGCGGTATGCGCCGCGCGCGCCTCGTCGACGATCGCGGCGACTTCCTTGCGGACAGCAGCGACGATCTGCTCATTGATGGTCAAGGCGAGTTGTCGGCTGGTTGCCTCCGCCGTGCGCCACCAGACAAGGCTGGACAAGGCCGCGGTCAAAAGGATCGCTGTCAGGACCAGCGCCGACACCGCGAGACGGATGCTGACCGTCAGCCGCCGCAGCGCCTGGCCTGATGTCGCATGTCCGGGGCTGGCGTTCATGGCTTGATCCGACGGGTTGGCGAGGCCGACTGTAACCTCCTTCGCAGGCCCGCAGCCGTTCGTTACATCTCGCAAATGCCCGCAGTCCCGGCCAATGCCCGCTGGCTAAGGTCTCCATAGAGACTAGGCATTGGAATTATCTTCCCACCTGCCGCTAATCCGTCACCCAAGCGCACGACGTCGCGCGCTTCACCCAACGATCTCACCAACTCGTGAGCGGCTTTTCCGGTAACGGCGGCTGCGGCGGGGACGAACGAGACAGTGGGCCCATTGCCCTACTCCAGAGGAGAGAACTCATGTCTGCCAAAACCACCATCAGCTCGCTCATGCTCGCCGGCGCCGTCTCGACCGCGCTCGCGACCCTCGCCACCGCCGCTCCGCTGACCAAGGCCGAGGCCGATGCCGCCATCGCAGCCAAGAAGGAAAAGTGCTTTGGCGTTGCGCTGAAGGGCCAAAACGATTGCGCCGCCGGACCGGGCACGACCTGCCAGGGTACCTCGACCGTCGATTTCCAGGGCAATGCGTGGAAGTTCGTCCAGGGCGGCACCTGCGCCAGCATCGAGCTCCCCGGTGGCAAGAAGGGCTCGCTCAAGCCGGTCTGAGACAAACGCAGCATCAAGGCAAACATGCGGAGGACGACATGGACGCAGCGATCAGGCCCCGGACGTCTGCGGCCATTCCCCTCCGCTTTTCGCTTCCCATCGGCAGTGTTGCCGGGACGAGTTTCAAGCCCGAGCACCTCACCGCGATTCTTGAGGAAGGTCCGCAGCGCGGCTTCTTCGAGGTCCACGCCGAGAACTACATGGGCGCGGGCGGACCACCCCACCGGATGCTGGAACGGCTGCGCCGGGATCATCCGCTCTCGCTGCACGGCGTCTGCATGTCGATTGGTGGACCCGCCCCACTCGACCGCACGCACCTGGCACGCTTTCGCGGCCTCGTCGCGCGCTATCAGCCGGCGCTCGTCTCCGAGCATTTGGCATGGTCGACACACGAGACGAGCTTCTTCAACGACCTCCTGCCGTTGCCCTACAACAAGGCGACGCTAGCTCGCGTCTGCGAGCACATCGACGAGGTGCAGGAAGCAATCCGGCGACCGATCCTGCTGGAAAACCCCTCGACATACGTGGCGTTTCGCAACTCCACGATGTGCGAAACCGACTTCATCCGCACTGTCGCCGAGCGTACCTGCTGCGGCCTATTGCTCGACGTCAACAACGTCTTCGTCTCCGCCGCAAACCACTGTTTCTCGGCATTGCAATATCTCGCCGATTTCCCGTTGCCGCGCGTCGGCGAAATTCACCTCGCTGGCCACACCGAGCAGAGCGGCGAAGGCGAGCTGTTGCTGATCGACAGCCATGACGGTCCCGTCGCGGACGCCGTGTGGAAGCTGTTCGAGATCGTGATCGCGCGCTGCGGCCCCATTCCGACGCTGATCGAATGGGACAGCAACATTCCGGATTGGCCGGTCCTGAAGGCCGAGGCCGCATCCGCACAGGCGATCCTGGATCGTCATGTCCGGAGGATTCGCCATGCAGCCTGAACCGCAGGCCTCCTACGCGGCAGCGTTCGCGCCGGCCTTGCTCGATCCTGTCAGCCACGTGCCCAGCATCGTGACCGGCCCGTGCGGAAAATCGGCCGTCAAGTGCTACAACGTCTATCGCAACAACGTCATGGTCAGCCTGATCGACGCACTCGCTTCGATCTACCCGGCAGTGCTGCGTCTGACGGGTGCAGGTTTTTTCCGCGCCATGGCGCGTTTCTATATCCGCGAATCCCCGCCGACATCCCCGCTGCTGTTCGACTACGGTCGCGATTTTCCCGCCTTCATTCAAGCCTGTGAATTCGCTCAATCGTTGCCCTGGCTCGCCGACGTCGCCCGGATCGAGCGGGCATGGCTCGACGCCTATCACGCCGCCGACAGCGCGCCGTTGTCGCCATCCGCACTCGCTGCTGTCGCGTCGGATCGTCTTGCCAGCCTCGTCTTCACTCTGCATCCCGCGACGCGCGTGGTGTGCTCGCCCTTCGCAGCGGTCACGATCTTTGCCACCAACCGCAATACGGCGCCGAATTGCATGATCGACGCATCAACGCCTGAGGATGCCTTGATTACTCGGCCGGACGCCGACGTCGTGGTGCAAATACTGCCGCCGGGCGGCGCAGTCTTCCTGACCTCCCTGATGTCAGGATGCATGCTGGCAGAAGCCGCCGCTGCGGCGCTGGAGGACGCACTCGACTTCGATCTCGCCACCAACATCGCCGGCCTGTTCGAGGCTGGCGCAATCACATCGCTGACGTCTGGAGATGCAAGATGATCTCGGAACAACGCATCGTGCCCGCAAATGCCCTGCCCTCTTTCGGTGTGCTCGTCGATAGAGCCAAAGGTCTTGTCCAGACAATCGCGACTCCGTCCATGGTGCAGCTCGTGCTGCGCCTGGCATTGGCCGTCCCGTTCTGGCGTTCCGGGATCCTCAAATGGACCGGCTTCCTCAAGCTAAGCGACGTTGCGGTGACGCTGTTCACCGACGAGTTCATGCTGCATCTGCCCGGCGGCCCCTATCATTACCCGATCCCCGCGACAATGGCCTTCCTGTCCGGCTGCGGCGAGATCATGTTTCCGATCCTGCTCGTGCTCGGCCTCGGCACACGTTTTGCTGCGCTCGGCCTTCTCATCATGACCGTCATCGTCGAGCTCACCGTGCCCGACGGCTGGCCGGTCCACATCACCTGGGCCGCGATGGCGCTCGGCATCATGGCCTACGGGCCTGGTCGCATCTCACTCGATCATCTGCTTTGTAGATTTGTGATGCATCGCAACAGGTAGCGCGAGACTGCGCAATGGGGCCCATCAGGGCGGCTCCACGCGTTTCCGCCGTGCCGCCGTTCAACCTCATCCTCGAGGCGCGCCCATCAGGGACAGTTGGATGTCCGTGGTTATATTACCGCGGACATCCACTCGTCAGGTCTCACGCGACGGGTTCGTCGCGGGTCAGGGTAAGCGACAACGACCTGATGGCCGGAGCGGCCAAGAGAACGATGGGTGCCATTGCGATCCACGACACCAGCCACGACGCCATCCAATTCAACAGGAAATGTCCGCTCGCGATGGCAGAGAGGCTCGCGATTCCCGCTGCAATCAGGGAGGTCAATCCCGACTGAATGACGCCGAAAACAAAGTGACTGTAGCGACGCGGAATTGCGAGCATGACGTTTCGCTCCATCTCGATGCGGCTACCTTACTCGGCCAGACTCCATTTTCAATCCCACGGGAATGCTCGCGCGTGCCTATAGTCTACTCATTCGGCTGCTATTGGCATCATCTCGTGCTGATCGTGCAGGATCACGCCCGCGAGAGGGTCGAATTCGCCTTCCCATGGCTTGCTTGCCAGCGCCGACCGTGTGTGTGTGTAGCCGGCTTCCCAGCGCCGCATGATGCCGGACGGGCTGAAGTCGATATCCTTGGTGTGGGTTTCGTGGTTCAGTTGTGGGGCGAGCAGCCGCACCACGTGCATATGCGTGGGACAGCCATAACTCGTCAGTTCGCGCACCACGGGATCGTTGCGTTCGCTCTCGGGGAGCCGCGCGGCCAACTGGTTGATGACGTGACGCAAGCGATGCGCCTGCTGCTGACGCGTGATCTGGCTTGCGATACGGCTGGAATACTGGACGTCCTTATGGCGGTTCAGGACTTCGGCCATTGTGGTCGGCTCGGCCCCCAGAGGGTTCCAAAGGTGCACGGCGAAGATCAGCGAGTTCTTGCGCGGATTGTCGTCGAATACCGCTTCGGTCTGCGTGTTGGAGAGAATGCCGCCGTCCCAGTAGAGCTCGCCGTCGATACGCACGGCCGGAAACGCCGGCGGCAGCGCGCCTGACGCCATCACGTGCTTCACCGTCAGCTCACCGTCGCGGCTGTCGAAATAGCGCATCCGGCTTGTGCGCACGTGGGCCGCGCCCACCGTGAGCCGCGGCATGCAGCGATTGATCAGGTTGAAGTCGACGAGTTCTTTCAGCGTCTTCTCGAGCGGCGCGGTCGAATAGAAGCCTGCGTGATCGGCACCGAGCGGATAGGAATCGCCGGCATGCGCCAGCGGATTGGGCCGGAAGAAGCCGGGAATCCCGTTGGTGACGGTCGACCAATAGGTGAGCTTTTCGTTGAAGCCGGGGAATGCGGTACGGAAGCTCCAGGCCGGATTCTGCTCTATCCGCTTCCAGAATTCTCTCAGGCGCTCAAGCCGGTGCTGCGGCTCATTGCCGGCGATCAGGCTGGCATTGATGGCGCCGATCGAGGTGCCGATGATCCAATCCGGCTCGATGCCAGCCTCGTGCAGTGCCTGGTAGACGCCGGCCTGGTAGGAGCCGAGGGCGCCGCCGCCCTGCAGCACCAACACGACCTGGCCCGGCAGGCCCATGGACCCGATGCTCTGCGTATTGCCCTGCATGCCGTTCATGTCACGCTCCTGATGAGCTTCTATTGGTCGGATATTCGTCGGCCGTCGCGATTTGTTACGCCGGCTCATGTCAATGCGCGGTCCAGCCGCCGTCGACCGGCAGCGCGATGCCGGTGATCGAACCCCCGGCTTCGGTCGACAGAAACACCGTGAGCGCGCCAAGCTCCTCGACCGTGGTGAAGCGCTTGTTGGGCTGCTGTGCCAGCAGGACGTCACGGATCACCTGGTCGCGCGAGATGCCGTGCGCCTTGGCCTGGCCGTCGATCTGCGCCTCGACCAAGAGCGTATAGACATAGCCGGGGCAGATCGCGTTGCAGGTGATGTGCTCTTCCGCGGTCTCCAGCGCCGTCACCTTGGTCAGACCGACAATGCCGTGCTTGGCCGCGACATAGGCCGCCTTGAACGGGGACGCGATGAGGCCATGCGTCGAGGAGACGTTAATGATGCGGCCGAACCCGTTCTGACGCATCGCGGGCAAGGCGAGCCGCGTGGTGTGGAAGGCCGACGACAGATTGATCGCGAGGATCTGGTCCCACTTCTTGACCGGAAACTGCTCGAGCGGCGCGACATGCTGGATGCCGGCATTGTTGACGAGAATGTCGAGCCGGCCGGACTGCGCGACGGTTGCCGCGATCATGTCGGCGATCGAATTTGGCCGGGTCATGTCGGCGGGCGAGAAGCTCGCCTTGACGCCGAACTCGGCGGCGATCTGCTCCCTGACCTTGCCAATCTCGGCGGCGACGCCGAGCCCGTTCAGCACGACGTCGGCGCCGGCTGCGGCAAGCGCCCGGGCGATGCCCAGCCCGATGCCGCTGGTCGAGCCCGTGACGAGGGCAACCTTGCCGGCGAGCGCCCGCGTGGCTTGAGACGTCTGCAGCTTGACGGGAATGTTCATGGCCAATCCTCCGGTTGCGACGGGCGGCCCGATGACCGCCCCCTGACTTTCGCAGACAGTGAGGGACGGCCTTTCGAAACGGAAATACCGGCTGGCTTCCGAAACGATACGTGCCCGCTATCGCGCGCAGGATGTCATTCCCTGCCCCGATCGGCTAAGTTCCGGTCCGATCCTGTTGGGAGCCGATCCATGGAAATGCACCAGGTCCGCTATTTCCTCGCGGTAGCGCAACTCCTGAACTTCACGCGCGCCGCCGAGGAATGCAACGTGACGCAGCCGTCGCTGACGCGGGCCATCAAGCAGCTCGAGGCCGAGCTTGGCGGCGATTTGTTTCGCCGCGAGCGGCCGGCCGCGCAATTGACCGAGCTCGGCCAGCGCATGCATCCGCTCCTGAAGCAGTGCTACGAGGCCGCCGCCGGTGCGCGCTCACTCGCCTCCTCCTTCAAGAGCGGCGAAATCGGCGCGCTGCGCGTTGCACTGACGCATGCGATCGATCTTTCCCTGCTCATCCCCCATCTCAGCCAGATCAAGCGGCAGTTCAACCGGCTCGAATTCCGTTTTCTGCGCGGCACCGGCCGCGAGGTCGCCGAATATCTGAAGAAGGGCGAGGCCGAGCTCGGCATCGCCGCCGAGATCGACGAGGCCTGGGAGCGGCTCGATGTCTGGCCGCTGTTCACCGAGGGTTTCGAGCTCGTGGTCGGCAAAGGCCACCGGCTCGCAGGCCACAGCACGATCGAATTCGACGACCTGCGCTCGGAGCAGTTACTGAGCCGAAACTATTGCGAGCACGCTGGCCGCATCTCGGCGAATCTGCGCGAGCACGGCATCGACGTGGACCACAGCCATGAGACCTCCAGCGAGCGCGACCTCATCGAGCTGGTCGAGGCCGATATCGGCATTGCGATGGTGCCGCACACCTCGCCGGTGCCCGAGAGCCTCAAGCGCGCCGCTGTGAGGGGCCTCGACGCGCGCCGCACCGTTAACCTCTACGGCGTCGCCGGCCGTCAGCGGACTGCAGTGGCCAACGCGGTGATGCGAATGCTGCGTGGCGCGGACTGGCGGGAGATTGCGGGGTGATCTTCTCCCCTCGTGAAGGATGATTGGGCAACGAGAGAGCTAATTCTCCCGCCCCGCGCTCTCCAGCGCCGCGAGCAGATCGTCGATCTCCATGCGCTTGCGAAAATCCGGGTCGACGAAGCGAGCTTTGACGAGGCCGTCTCGACCGACAACGAAGACGGCCGGAATCGGCAGCATCCAGCCATCATTACCGTGGAATTTTGCCATGTCCTGATAGGACAAGAGCTGCTGGATCTCGGTGCCGAGCCAGATCGCCAGGTTAAGCGACAGCGCATAGCCATTGTCGAGATCGGTCAGCACCGGAAACGGTGCGCCAGAGTCGGCCTTGAACGTCTCGGTGTACTCCTGCGTCTCCGGCATGATCGCGACGATCTGCGCGCCCATCGCCTTGATCCGCCCCTCTGCCTGGATCACCGCGCGGACGTTCAGCCGGCAGTAAGGACACCAGTGCCCGCGAAAGAACATCACCGCGACCGGCCCGCACGCAAGCAGCGAGGGCAGCGCGATGAGCTGTCCCCGATCGTCGGGCAGCACAAAGGGCGGCATGGCCTCGCCCGGACGCGGCGCATTCTCGCCGCCGCCGTTCTGGCTCAGCCGCTCCACCAGGCGATCGACCGCATCGCCATAGGCAGGGAAGATCTCGCGGCCGGCGCTCGCATAGGCACGGAGCTGCTCGTTCAGCGTTCCCTCCATGTCGCGGCAGCGCTGGAAGGCTGATTTGAGACGTTCGGCATCGGCTGGGGTCAACGACGTCATCTTACCGCTCCGGCACCATGATGAGAGGGACATTATTTTGCGTTCGGGCCACCCTGCAAGGATAACCGTGAACGCCCGCCAGTTGGGTGCCCTGTCATCGAACGCCGGATCTCCCGGGAGCGGAAATGCCGATCCCCAATCGGTTCGATAGCTGTCGCCTATCGCAGCCCGATAGCGAGGAGCTATCGCATCGAGAGCCAGTTCGCATTTCACCTCTTTCGGTACGGCGTCCATCCTGCGCGCAGTTCAAGCTGCAACCGACAGGAGCCGGTCATGAATCGCCAAATCGCCTTGCGTCTCTCCCGTTTCGCCAGCTGGCTGGCGCTGTTGTTCCTCCTGCTGTCGGCGGCCACCCAGGTGGCCCGCGCCGACAGCGATGACGGCGTCGTTCGCGTGAAAAGCGCCGTGCCGATCCCGGAGGCGATCAGCCGCATCAAGGCCGACATCGCCGCCAAGGGCATCAAATTCTTCATCGAGGTCGATCAGTCAAAGCTTGCCGCAGACGCCGGCATCAAGCTGCGGCCTTCGACCCTCCTCATGTTCGGCAATCCGCCACTGGGCACGCAGTTCATCACCGCCAATCCCAATGCCGGGCTCGACTGGCCGGTGCGCCTGCTGCTGACGCAAGACGACAATGGCGAGGTCTGGGCGGTGTGGACCGATTTTGACTGGATCGCAAAGCGCCACAACATCACGAACCGCGAAGCGCAGTTCAAGATGGCAACGACGGTCGTCAAATCGATCACGTCCACCATCACCAGCAAATAACGGCTGCCCCGGTGGCGCGCGAGACATTCGACGTGGTGATCCTGGGCGGCGGCAATGCCGGCATCGGCGTGACCGGCGCGGTCCGACGTGCTGGCCAGTCGGTGGCGATGATCGAAGCGTCCGATCTCGGGGGCACCTGCCCCAACCGGGGTTGCACTTCGAAAAAGGTCCTGGTCGCCGCAGGGCAGGTCCTGCACGATATCGAGCGCGCCGCGGTCCACCACATCGCGGTCGGCAAGCTCCGGCTCGACTGGGCCGCGCTGATCGACCGCGAGAAGGACCTGATCAAGGACATTCCTGCTAGTCTCGCCCGCGCCATGGTGCGCCGTGAGGTCGAGGTGATCAAGGGTTTTGGCACCTTCGTCGCGCCCGATACCATCCGCGTCGGCGACCGTCTGCCGGAAGCCCGTCACATCGTGATCGCAAACGGATCAAAGCCGCGGCCATTGCCGATTCCCGGGGCCGAGCACATGATCACCACGGACGATATGCTACGCGACCGTGAGCTGCCTGCCTGCGTCATTTTCGTCGGCGGTGGCGTGATTTCGCTGGAATTCAGCCACGTCTATGCGCGGGCCGGTGCGGACGTAACCATTCTCGAGGTACTTCCGCAACTCCTGCCCGCCATGGACACCGACGCGGTCGCCCGCTTGCAGACCGAGAGCGAGCGCATCGGGATCAAGATCAGTACCAGTGTCAGCGTCCGACGCATCGAGCCCGCAGGCGAACAGTTTCGCGTGATCTTCACCCATGACGGCGTCGAACAGGTCGCGATGGCCGATCGTGTCGTCAACGGAGCCGGACGTGTGGCGAATATTGACAATCTCGATCTCGCCGCCGGTCGCGTCACGCATGCCAATGGACGTGTCGCGGTCGATCAGTACCTGCGCTCGACATCCAACCCCCGGGTTTATGTCTGCGGTGACGCTGTCCCGATCTCGCCGCAACTGTCGCCGATCGCGACCTATGAAGGCGACATCGTCGGACGCAACATCGTCGCTGGGGCGAAATACATGCCCGACTATGTGGGCATGGCGACGTCGGTCTACACCGTACCGGCGCTGGCCGCCGTCGGCCTGACTGAGATCGCGGCACGGCGAACCGGCGCCACCATCGACGTTCATGACAACGACATGCGCGACTGGTTCTCAGCCCGCTCCTATGCCGAGACCGTGGCCTGGTCGAAGGTGATCGTGGACCGCGTCTCCGACTGTATCCTCGGTGCGCATTTCGTCGGACACGGCGGCCAGGAGCTGATCAACATCTTCGGGCTTGCTATCAAATTCGAATTACGGCCGGCGAGATCCGAGACAACGTCTACGCCTATCCGACGTTTTCGGCCGACATCAAGCACATGCTCGGACGCGCATAGCGACACGCTATCGTCTCAAGAGCGAGAGGGCATTTCATCACGCACGCCATTTCGACGATGCTGAGGCCATAGCCGGTGACCGGAGGTCGCGGCCAACAGAGGAGACACATAGATGACCACGAATACCAAACTCTTGCGCGCGATCGGGCCTGCCCTCGCTCTGGCCGGCGCCGTCACTCTCATCGCGCAACCCGCGTCCGCCGGCGAATGCCCGGCCGACAAGATGAAGCCGAATGCACGTCAGATGGTCGACTACAAGCCGGTCGGAGTCACCGATGTCACGCTCGGCTCAATCAACCTCGAGAAACAGCCTGCCAATATCAAGGACCGCGAGCTGCGCTTCCGCAAATTGACCATCGAACCCGGCGGCATCGTGCCTTGGCACAGCCATGACGATCGCCCGGCGCTGATCTACGTGCAGCAGGGCGAGATCGTCGAATATGCCTCCAACTGCATCGACCCGATCGTGCACAAGGCGGGCGATCTCCGGCCCGAGGTGTTTGGCACCTCGCACTGGTGGAAGAACCTCGGCGAGGAGGCCGTCATTCTCTATGTCGGCGACGTCCGCAAGGACCCGCACGACCACAATATGTAACGAGCGCCTCCGGCCCCCCAGCCGCACTCGTTACCGGATGTGATGACCCGGAATCCCCGTGCCAGCCCCGCGCCGGGCGTCACATCCTCCCTTCTATGCAGGAGACGTCACGTCATGACCGACCTGACCACACATATAAGACCGGCAGCAATTGAGATGCATGGACATTCTCCAGGCGTCCTGCTCCGTTCATTCGTCATCGGCTTGACCGCCTTCCTGACCGTGGTCGATCTGTTCACCACTCAAGCGATCCTGCCGTCGCTGACCCGCCACTACGGCGTCACCCCAGCGGCAATGGGCTTTGCAGTGAATGCCAGCACCTTCGGCATGGCGACGGCGAGCCTCGTCGTCGGCTTTTTCAGTCCACGGATCGACCGGCGGTTGGGCATCCTGCTCAGCCTCACCTTGCTCGCGATCCCCACAAGCCTGCTCGCGGTCGCCCCCAACCTTACCGTCTTCACGGTTCTGCGCATCGCTCAGGGCTTATGCATGGCTTCGGCCTTTGCGCTAACGCTCGCCTACCTCGGAGAGCAATGCAGCGCGATAGACGTCGGAGGCGCTTTTGCCGCCTACATCACGGGCAATGTCGCGAGCAATCTGGTCGGCCGGCTGATTTCGGCGGCACTTGCCGATCATCTCGGGCTGTCCTGGAACTTCTATTTCTTTGCCGCGCTCAATCTGACTGGTGCGGTCCTGGTCTATTTCACGATAAGGCGCGTCCAGCCGATGCGGGCAACGATGATCACGGAATCCCCGCTTACTGCGATCATAGCGCATTGGCGGAATCCGCAGCTACGTGCGGCGTATTCTCTCGGCTTCTGCATCCTGTTTGCGTTCATAGGCACGTTCACTTTCGTGAACTTTGTACTGGTGCGGCCGCCACTGTCGCTCGGCATGATGGAGATCGGCTTTGTTTACTTCGTGTTCGCGCCATCGATCGTCACGACTTTGCTGGCCGGCACCGTCGCAACACGCGTCGGTACCCGGCCAACGATCTGGAGTGCGCTGGGTTTTGCCGCGCTCGGTCTTCCCTTGATGCTTAGCTCACATCTGCCCGAAGTGCTAACAGGTATGGTCCTCGTCGGAGTAGGCACCTTCTTTGCGCAAGCCGCTGCAACCGCCTTTGTCGGGCACGCCGCGAGGGAGAACCGGGGCGTTGCCAGCGGCACCTATCTGGCATGCTACTTTTTCGGCGGCCTTGTCGGCACTGAAGTTCTTGGCCAGCTATTTGATCATTTTGGATGGACCGCGTGCGTCATTGGCGTCGCAGTTTCGCTTGTGTCGGCGGCGCTGCTGACTTCGTCACTAAGAAGCTAACGATTATTTCGCCGAGTCCGCTTTGGCCGAGGCTGGCCATCCGCGATTTCGCATTTTGCTCCGGGATCGCACTTCCTGATCGGCGAGAAAATAGTCAGCACTCAGTGCCGCAATAGTTTTAGCGAATCCCTCGAATGCTCGATGACGCTCTCCGTTTCCGACGTCTGATGTCGGCGCATCCGCCGTCGGCCGCCCCTTCGCACCGTCAAGGGAAAGTAGGTAAGACCGTTTGAAAAATCAGCTGCTCAAACGGTATTTCTCGCTAAATCATTGATATGGTGGGCGCACCAGGGCTCGAACCTGGGTTAAGAGTCGGCTGTCCTGAACAGCGGGTGTTTACGTGACAGCCCAACGCCTAAAGCAACTGCTTGCTATCTCGTACCGAGATCACGCACGAGCGTGCAGCCAATATGGCTTGGAAACTTTAGCACCATTTGCTGACGGTTTCGCAGTAATCGCTAGACCGTCCGGCCGATCCTCACCGCTCTTGTCCTTGAGTTCTAATACGCTCACTATTTGGGTCTCGACGGATATCGTCTTTGTCATTTCCGGATCGGCTGCGAGTTTGCATCGATTCCATAACGTTCGCTCGCGCAAAAAGATGTCCGTGCTCGAGGTGCTGGGAGATTCGCTCCCGTGCCACTCCAGCAAGCTTTTGTCGTGCACGCTCATTGTCCGGGAATGCGCGTTCTAAAGCTCTCTCAATGATCGCCATTTGCGATTGAGCTGTCACAAGGGCGGGATCACGCGCGGCCGTCTGCCGGTCGGCTGAGCGAAACGTCTCCGCTGTCACCCGCCAGCGGTTACGCAGCACCTGCCGTCGCTCGACATGCGCCTGCCCGTTGGCGGCGTCAATCACCTTGATTGTCTTTGTGACCTGTTCGACGCCGTCCCTCCGCACCTGAACGCGATCGCCGGGCTTCGCGTCGCTGTCGGCGGTCGCCTTTTCGAGACCGACGCCCCACACCTGATGCCGACGGCCGCTGTCGAGCTCGATCGCCACGTAGGCGGTTTTCTCGGCATCGTTTTGATTGCGATACGGTGCCTGGCCAACCTCGATCAAGCGTCCCGAGACACCTTTGTCGTAGTCAAGTCTCTCTGCGCGCCCATCTTTGTCAGAAACCGGACTAGGCCCTGTCTCCAGACTTCGCGGTTGCGTTCGTTTCCAGACGTCTTGCCGGTCGGCGAGCGTCTGCCTGTCGAGTTCGGTCGGCTGATAGCCCCGCACCTGCATGCCGCGTGCGCTAGCCTCGAGCCACGCCTCACGACGGAATTCCACGGAGCCACGGACCTCGAGAGACGTCCATTGCCGATGTTGCGCCACGCTGACCATGTCGCGGATCACCTCGGCCGCCGCGTGGCGCGTGACCAGGCGGTCGTCGGCGACCTTGAACGCGAGATACTCGCCCTTATCGTCGGCATAAAGCCGGGCACCGCCGTTTGCCCCTTCTTTGCCGGGCTCGTTGACCGCAACGTAATATTTGCGGCGGATGCGATCGGGTAGCGCATTGTCACCCATCGCCGCGGAGGATGCATTTTCGGCCGATGCTGACTTCGCTGCGGATTCCTTGGCTGTGATATCCGTGCCAGGATCGTGCCCTGTCCGCTCTCGCCGTTTGAAGCTGAAGTCCTGGCTGTTCTCACGCGTGTTGTTCATGTTGCCGTCCATTATGCTTCCGGCTTGCCCGTCGCGCCGGCGGGATGGCCTGAGCGTCGATGTAATTCAGGGTCCAGGCTTTCATGTCGTCCTCGGACAACCCTTCAAGGTCGACGTCCGCGTCTCCGAAATCGAAACTAGCGTTGGCGGGAATTGTGGACGGGTCAGCCACCTCCTCATCCGTCATCGGCCGGGCCCGGAACACCGCCCGCAACTCGGCGACCTCAGAGCGAAGCACCTTGATCTCTGCATCGAGGAGCGCGTTTGAACGTCCTTTGGGCAATTCCGGGGCTGGCACCGGCAGCAATCGCTTCAGGAACGCCTTGTCTTCGTAGTATACGATCTTGTCGGCGATAACGGGCGGAATGCCGGTACCCAGAACGAACGCTTTGGATTTGGGAAGAAGCTTCAGCTCCTGCGGCAGCATGAGGGCCCGACGATGCTCGGAGACCGTCTCGCTGGTCGAACGCATCGCCAGCCCTTTCGGTCCGCTGCGACTGCGCGCTTTCACGGTGTCGTACCCGATGCGTTCCGAAAGTTCATTGGCGACGTCCTGTTCCTTTGGGGCGAACACCACCTCGACAGCATGGTTGGTCATGAAGTTGCGGGCCGCGTCGGTCCCGTAAATCGCGCGTAACTGCGCCGGGCTCTGGACCACGGTAAGCAGGCGGATGCCGTATCCGGCGATGAACGCGACGGATTTCGCGAGCACATTGACATTGCCCAAGGCGGGAAACTCATCAAGCAGCAGCAAAAGCTTGCGATTGAGTTTTGGGTTCTGTTCCGGCAGTTCGCGGGTGTTGAGATCGACGACTTGCTGGAAAAACAGATTGAGAAGTGGCGCCATGCGGTCGAGATTGTCAGGCGTGACCCCGAGATAGATCGACATCGGCCGTTGCCGCAGTTGCCGCAAATCGAAATCATTGGCCGAAGTTGCGGCATCGATCCTGGGGTTGAGCCACAAACCCAGGCGCGCCGTCACGGTCTTGCGCACCGAGTTCATGGTGTTCTCGGAAGCGGCAAGGAAGTCATTCAGTGCCGTGATGCAATGCCGGGAAGGAGGTGACGGACCTGACTTTCGCGCCGCGATGAGTTTATCGAAATGCGCCTTTAGGTCGGGGGCAGCGGACAGCTGGTGCAGGATCTCGCCGATCGTCAGGGGAAGGCCTGGAGTTTCCGCGACATAGCCTCCAACAGCGACAAAGGCCGAGCGGGCGGCCTCGAACCAGAACGGGTCGCCGCGGCTCTCCGCCGGAAACAGCATGACGGCAATGCGTTGCAGATCATCATAAAGATCCGCAGGATCGCTGCGCACGTAACCGAGCGGATTGTAGCGCGCGGTGCGTCCGTTCGCCTCAAGCGGGTCGAACAGATGGACCTCCTGAGCATGGGCCGCCCGAAACCCTGCAGAGCGATCCCAGTTCTCTTTCTTGACGTCGAGAACAACCGCCGAATCTGGCCAGTTCAGCAAATTGGGAATGACATAGCCGACGCCCTTGCCTGCCCGGGTCGGGGCATAGACGAGGACGTGTTCGGAACCGCCGAAACACAGTAGCGCACCGTCCTTGCGGCCGAGCAGGATGCCTTCAGTGGAACGCAAGCCCGCGGCCTTGATCTCCCGCTCTGAGGCAAAGCGCGCGCTGCCGTGAAGAGGCAGAGGACGGTGACGGAGCACAGCACCCAGCATTCCGAACACCACAACGACACCGGCAAGCGTCGCCAGCGTCAGCCACCGGTCGAAACGTGGGTCGGCGCCGTAACGCGGCCAGCCTGTGACGATCTCCGACCAGTGCAAGCCACCGTCGTGAAGCCGCAGCCCGAGCAGCAGAACATTCGAGGCGACCAGCAGAAACAGCGCGCAGGCCGCGAGAGCCAGCGCGATGCCCCGCGCCGCCTTAGCTGATGCGGTCGCGCTTGCGAACGGGGTCATAGTAAATCTCCGAGATGCGGTAGCGGCCGTCCCGCTTCTGCATCTGGATGACGACGTCCACGAGAAGCAGCAGCAGCGAGCGAATGTCGTCGCGATGAAGGTCGCGGCCTTCCGCGCTTTCCTTGACCAACAACGTCAGCTGCTCGAAGGCGAGCCGCGCGCTGTCGGCATGAACCGTTGTGATCGATCCTGGATGGCCTGAGTTGACATTTCTCAGATAGAAGAACGCCGTCCCGTCGCGTAGCTCCTGCAGCAGGATTCGATCCGGCCGCATCCGCAGGCAGGACTCCAGAAGTTCGCGCGGTCCAATTTTGGCAACGCCCTGCCCGTCCTTGGCGTAGAGTAGCCGCACGCAATTCTGATGCGGGATGACAAGCTCGGCGGTGTCCTCAATGGTGATGAGCCGCTCTTGTGCGGGGATCGCCGTGATCAACGCCTTGGATAGCGTCGTCTTTCCCGAACCGGTCGCCCCGGAAATGATGACGTTGCGGCGAGTTGAGACGGCAAGCTGGAGGAAGTCGCGCCAGGCGCCGGCATCTTTCAGCGCCAAAAGCCGATGCTCGTCGGCCGTGAGATCGTCATTGGCGACACGGACCTCATCGAACAGTTTTGTCCGCTCAAAGGCGTCCAGTGTCAGCGTCAAAGCCGACGGCTTGCGGATTGTGAGACTGACCGTGCCGGCTGGCACAGCCGGCGGGACGACGATTTGGCAGCGCTCCTCGCCGATCAGGGTGGTCGACACCACTGGATGCTCCGGACCGATGTCCTGACGGGTATGGCCGGCGGCCGCGGTCGCGAGATTTGAAAGATAGGCGTGTGTCAGAGTTGGCGCTTCGTGCCGGGTCCAGCCGCCAGGACCTTCCACGAAAATCTCGCCGGGGCGGTTGACGACGATTTCCGTCAGGGAGTTGTCTGCCAGAAATGGAGCCAGCGGCTCCAGATAGCGCGCCAGCACGAGCCAGCTGCCATCGCGTTCGACGGAGTGTACCGCGCTCACTTTGTCACCACGGCCGGGGCGGCGAGGCCCCCGGGGATGGTGCGGTCCAATATCTGCGTGCGGGTCTCGACCCGCCGCAGTTGATAGACCGAGGAGAAATCGACGTCGCGGGCGACAAAGATATTGACCAATTCGCCCTGATTCTTGTTGAGCGTCGGCGGAATGTTGATCGACTGCTCGACAGCGATACCGGCGGCGGTGTTGGTGGCGCCGGTGGTGTTGTTAATTTGGATGGAGCTGTCCTGTAGCTGCTGACGTCCGATCGAGGAGGCATCGCTAACGATCGACAGCAACAGCGCCGAGCCGAACCGTTCGAAGAAGTGGGTGTCGATGTCGCCGTCAAAACCGGCGCGGCCCAGAGCATCGGTGGCCGGCGAGGCCAGTGCCGCAATGACGCCGGTCGGTGTCTTGGCGCGGGTCCACAGCACGAACAGGCGTTTTGAGCCGCGTCGCACGTTGCCGCGATATTCACCGACCACTTGCGTGCCCTTTTCCATCAACACCACGTTGCCGGAATCCGACATCGCGTCGCGTACGACGACGCAGGAGACGAAACCCGCCACGTCCGAGGACATCGCCGTCTCCAGCACGCACGGGATCGAGGTGCCCTGGGTGATGAGCAGATTGCGGTTGGGAAGCCGCGCTGCGCGCACGCCCTCAATCGGCGTGGGCTTCAGCTTGTCGGCAAGGTCGTTGCGCGGCTCGCCCCGGCCAAATCCATAGGAATCGGTGACGACACTTCCGGTCACGCTGTCGTGGGCAGCACGCCCCGCAGAGATCGGCCGATTATAGGCCAGCACCGGTGCGCGCCGGGCACTTTCCAGAAGCTGGTCGGAAGCGAGCGCGGGGGCGGCTGGCGTGGCTGCGACCGGCGCGGCTCCAACTGAGGCCGTCGTGATCGGTGCGGGAGGTAGCTCCGGGATGGGCTCGAACGCCGCCGCCTGGCGGATCACCAGCTTGCGGGCGGAATCGCTGACGGGCTTATCACCTTTCCAGGTGCCCCAAATGATCAGAGCGGCAAAGGCGGTGAGTGCCAGCGCGCCGAAGCCGCGTTTGAGCATTGCCGCTCGACCATTGTCCCCTCCTCCCACGGGCGTAATGCCACGGTCGCCGGCGATCGTCTCATCGTGATGTTCGGTCATGTCGCCGCTCGCCTATCGTGGCCTTGGGGTTGCTGGTGATTTCTTCGCCCGCCGATCGATCGAGGGGCTTGTGGTATTGGTGCCCGGGTTGACCCCCACAGCGTCGAACGCTTCGTTGAAGATGCAGAGCACGTTGTCGCCTTTGCGCAGCCGAAATTCCCGGGCCGTGGCATGAACGACCACGAGCTCGCCGCGGACATCCTTGGGCACCAGGCTTTCCGAGCCGTCCGAATTGATCAGGTAGATCGCGGGGATTTCGCGGTTCCCTGCAAAGCGGAACGTGGTCTCCTTGCCGTCGTCGAACACGGCTTCGGGTTCGAGGTCGACCGAGCCCTGTGCCGAAAAACGCCAGTTGCGGGCGCCATAGGCATGATGCAGGTCGAAAGTCTGGTCGATCAGCGCGCCTTCCCGCTCGGCGCCGCGGGCGGTCGCCTCCGCACGCCGGCGTTCGATCTCATCGCCGGGATAAGCGAAGCGGACGACGAAGTAACTGTCCGCGAGCGTCGTTTCGGCGATCGACAACTCGAATTGATACGAGCGCTTGCGTCCGTCAGGACGCGTGGTGACGACCTGCAAATTGGTTGGTGGATGTTTCTCGCGGGGTTTAAGGAACAGGATTGAGCCCGCCGGTGCGACCTCCCATGCAATCGCGTCGCCGATCGCGACATGCGCGACCTCCTCATCGTCGGCAAACAACACCTGGGTCGATGCGCGAATCACGCCGTTGACCTTGACGACGTTGGCTGGGTCGTAGGTCACGGTTCTCACGCGGGCATCATGTTGACCTGGTGACGGCTGTTGCAAGGCCATTGCCGGCCCCGCGAATCCCAGGGCGAAAATCATCAAGAGAGCGAAGGATTTCATGGCACGACCTCCGGATCGGCGCGATATTCCGAGACCAGAAATCCGAGGGGATTGGTGAGAGGGTCGGCGGAGGACATTGGCGCATTGGCGTAGGCAAACGTCAGGGTCGAAACCCAATGGGTGACGCGGGTTTCCTCGCCCTTGCGGCTCTCTTTCATAAAACGGACCGAGGCGACATTGTCTGCCAGGAGCGAGATCGCCTTGATCCGCACCGTGGCGACCCCGAAACGGCCCTGAACGACTTGTGGGCTTTCGGGATTGGAGCCGCGATACCAGGCCGCGAACCGGGCCTGTTCGCCCTGACCCGAAAGTAGCGAAATGGTGCGGAAGTTGGTTTCGGCCTCCGGATAGCTGTAACCTTCGCGCGCGCGGACGTAGCGGCCGAGGAAATATTTGGTGACGGCTTCATCATAGCGCGCCGGAGTCGAATTGAGCGCGGAGACGGTATCTACAATCCCGGTCGCGTTATCGACCCGGATCACGAACGGCTCGACCGTCTTTAGCGGCGCAAGTGCTACGACCGCGCCAACCGAGGCGACCGCCAACGCGCAGGCGCCCGCGGCAATCACCCACGCCGTTCGCCGCGAGCGATGCGCCGACAGCAACAGATCCTGTTCCCATCGCCGCGCATTGTCGAAATAGGTTTGCAGCTCGTCGTGTCCGACCATCTCACGCCTCCTTGCCGCAAGCGCGGTAAGAGGCTGCAATCTCGGCGCGCTGGTCCGACGCGGCGAGTTGGCTAGAGGGCGCCGCCGGGCTGGCTTCGCCTTTGCGGATGACTGGTCCTGGCGCGGATGGCGCAGGTGATGGCTCGGGGGCCGCCAACGGCGTGTTGATTTCCCAATCCCACAACGACCGATTGAGCGGCCGCCGAGCTTGGCCATCGCATGACGGCGGTCCCTTTGACCAGATCGCGCATCCGCCAAGCTGAAATCCGATGACGCAGATGATGAATAGTCGACGCCACATCGTTCTGATGCCCCTGTCTGTCTTTCTCGTCTGTTGCCGACGATGATTGCTTACGCGGCTGTGGCCCCCGACGATCGGGTGCGCCGCATACTGCCGCCCTGCCGACTTGCTCTTACGGCGGCGAGACCGCGGCTGGCCGACCAACGGGCGCCGGCATAAGCGCCGCTGGCTGCGGCCGAAGCGTTGGCGATCATTGGGCTCGTGACCAGCCGGCTTGCGAGCGACGCACCACCCCCGGCGAGGCCGCCTGCGATGACCGGCAGTTGAAGCGAGATGTAACCGGACAGGCCGAGCACCGCGCTGATGGCGACAGCGGCCACCACCATCTCGCCGGCTGTGCCGGCGTTTGCCGCAAACCTGTCGATGAAGCCGGTGACGGTCGTTAACATCAACCCGACCAGAGCGACCACCAGCACCAGCAGGATCACGAAATTCGCGACCTGCCGAAGCCAGGCTTCAGTAAACGGCCGCGTGGCCTCAAGTAAGCCAAGCGCAATGAAGACCGGGCCGAGCGCGATGACGACGCTCAGACCAATCTTGGCATAGAGAAGGATGGCAAACTGCAAGAAGGACCCAACCGCAACAAAGACCAGGAGAATGGCCGCAATTAGTGCGGGCGCGATGTTAGTCAGACCGGCTTGTTCGTAAATCCGGTTGGCGACGTCAATTCCTTTGGACAGAAGCTGATCGAATGGAGCTCCGGAGTTGGTATTCAGTCCAGAGCCCGCCAAGGCGTTGCCGATCTCCTTCGGCAAGGAATCAAGGAACAGACCGGTGACGTATTGCTGGAACGCACTCGAGTTGGTCGCGAGCAGCACCACGACCACGATCCGCATCGCCCGCCAGGCAAACTCCATGATTGGCTCCGAGATTGCGCCCCGCATTACGGCGAAACCGTACAGGATGACATAGAGCATCACGGCCGCGCGGAGGGGGCCATCAATGTAGGAGGCAAGATTAGACACTGAGGTCGATACAAATGCCGTGATCGGCTGCTCGAACTCTTTCAGGAAACTGTCAAAGACGTTTACGGCCATCGCGGCGATCCTTACTTCAGGGCGTCTTTCATCTCTTGGATGGTGATCTTGTTGCTTGCTTCGTTGGCGTTGATGCAGTTCGGCGTCTTTCCCAATTCTCCGGGATTGTCGCGGCACGCCTTGATGGCCACCGCCAAACCGTCCCGATGATCAAGAAACCAGCCGACGGTTTTCGTCTGCTCACTCCTGTCGGCCTCGTTACAACCCGTTAGGGTGGCTGCGACGGTGATCGCCAGAATGGATGCCTTCATCGTCATTGCAGCGCCGCCTTCATTTCATCAACCAATTGGCGCTGCTTCTCGCGCTCGCGTTGTCCGTCCATGTCCGTTCGGGCCTGCTGGATCATTGCGAGACCCTGCATCCGGAGCACATCGTTCTGCAGCAACGCCTGTTCAGCCTGAAGCCGCGCCGACAGATCGAGCGTCTCCTTGACGTCGGTCGCCGAGCTGATGCGCGTTCTCAATTCTTCGAGTGCATCGATACGCTGCGACGCCGTGTCATAGACCGCCTGGCCCATCGAGTGCTTGGCGCCAGTCTGCCGCGCGATGCGATCGAGCTCGCTCTGGTAATACGAATTGCCGCTGTTGCCGGCATAGGCGCGGTTCTGCGAAAGATAATGGTTCATCGCGTCGGCGAAGTTGCCGCCACCCTGCCCCGCA
The DNA here is from genome assembly GCF_040547725.1 of Bradyrhizobium sp. LA2.1. NCBI lineage: Bacteria > Pseudomonadati > Pseudomonadota > Alphaproteobacteria > Hyphomicrobiales > Nitrobacteraceae > Bradyrhizobium > Bradyrhizobium sp. LA2.1. Next base: position 145,054 of record NZ_JBEPQI010000012.1, on the reverse strand, counting down.
ACGAGACGTTCGATGTCGGAGAACTGTTGGGGTAGAACTTTCCGGAACTGCGGCGTGTTCAAAAGCGCGCCAATGTCGTTGGCGTTGGTCCGCTTGTTGAAACTATCATAGAGCTGCTTGGCCTGGTTCAATTGATCCTGCGCCACCCGTAGCTGGGACGTCAGAGTGTCGACCTGCTTCTTCAGTTCCGTCAGTTGCTCGAATTGCCGCGCATAGACGCTAGGATCGAACACAATCTGCGCTCCTGCAGGTGATGCCGTCAGGAGCGTCAAGACTGAGATAGATGTGAGAATCGTCGGGATACGCTGAACCATCATCGGACCGTCCTCCGTTCCGCGTGAAATACGGGCAGCCATTGGGCCGGATCGTCGCCGACCTCCGCCCGAACGCGGTCGAGCAGTTCGACCGTTTCCGTCCGTCCGGACAGCACGGCGAGCGCATCGTCGAAACCGCCGAGATCAAGTTCCGCCACCACCGAGTTGTGGCCTTGCTTGACCAGGAACCGCCGACTTTCGGGCGCCAGCTCCTCCTTGATCAGACGGAATTCCGTGTCGGTCAGATGGAAACCGTCGACATAGTCCGAGCGAGTCCCCCGCGCATTCGGCAGGAAAATTTGCGTCGGGCATTGCTCGACAATAGTGTGTGCGATTGGGGAAGCCAGCGCATCGCGCGGCGACTGCGTGCCGAACACCATGACGCCGTTCTGCTTGCGGATGGTTTTCAGCTTGTTGTTGGCGAGATCCCGAAAGGCCTCGTCGCCGAGCGCCTTCCAGAACTCGTCGATGTCGATGATCAAGCGCCGGCCGTCGATCAGGCGCTCCACGCGATGAAAGAGGTACATCATGAGCGGCGTGCGAACGGCGGGATGATCGAGCAGATCGGTCATGTCGAAGCCGATAAACCGGGCATCGAGGCCGATCGCGTCGTGCTCGCCATCCAGCACCCAGCCGAAAGGAGCACCCCGGCACCATCGCTCCAATCGGGCGCCGATTCCTTCGCGATCCTGTTGGCCCAGAAAAGCCCGCAGCGCACCGAACGAGCGCTCCGCCTGCCGCAGGTGACCAAGCGCTCTCAACCCGGAATCGATCCGCTCCTCCTCGGATACGGTCAGCGCGCGGTCTTCTGGCGTAACGAGCTTCCGGATAAGAGTGCCCAGGAAGGAAAGATTGGCTGGCGTCAGCTCTAGCGCCTTGAGCGGCGCGCAGCCGGTCGCAATGCCGTTGTGGAGCGTCAGATAGGTGCCTCCGGCGGCACGGACGAAAATCTCAGCGCCGCGGTCCTTGTCGAAGAAGACGTAGGTGGCGCCGAGCCGCTCGGCTTGAGACAGCAGGAAGTTCTGCACGACGGTCTTGCCGGACCCCGAGGGCCCGCAGATGAAGGTGTTGCCGAGGTCGCCGTGATGGAACGAGAAGTAGAACGGCGAGCCGGACGCGGTCTTGAGCATCGCAACCGCCGGTCCCCAATGGTTGCCGGCAGGCTTTCCGGTGGGATAGGTGTGGAACGGAGAAAGTGCCGCGAAATTGCGCGAGGTGATCGCACCAGTTCGCGCCCGATACTTGAACAGTCCCGGAAGCTGGGCCCAATAAGCCGCTTCAAGACCGAGATCCTCGCGCGCAACCACGGCACCCGCGTCAGCCAGTGCGCGCCGCGCCACGCTCATGTGATCCTGCAGCTGCGAAGGCGTCTCGGCGTAGATCAGCAGCGACAGGTGGTGATCTCCAAGCACGAACCTGTTGGATTCGAGATCGTCGAGCGCGTCAGAGAGCTCATCGACCTGCGAGGCCGCCGGATCCTGAGCCGAGACCAGCTGGTTCTGCTTGCGCGTCAGGACAGTCTTGGCGTCGGCTTTCGACAAAAATGCCAAGGATTGGGTGAGGATAACCTCGAAAGGCGCGGAAAGCAGTGCGTTCAACAGGCCAGGCCTGGTGGACGCCGGATACTCCTTAAGCCCAAACATGCCAGCGAAGCGCGACCCGCCCGCGCTGCGGACTTCGATGGCTTCACGGCCGAAGATGACCCGGTTTGAATAAAGTGCGGGGCCAATCGGTCCTTGCGGCAATGGCATCGGCATCCACTCGCCGGAGGCGACGGCATGGAGCAACTCCATTGGCTCTGAGAAGACGATGCCGTCGCGCTCAATCAATCCGAGGGCATGGGCGCCGTAGCGCTCCAATGCCGCGACCATATCGCGGGCGGCATCGTTGAGCCTCTTGATGGCGTCGCTGTCGACCTCGAGGGAAGCCGCAGCACTCCGACCAAGCCGTTTGAAGAACGCGGCCGCAGCGTCGGCGGGGGCGCGACCGGGATGCCAAACCAACGTCAGATAGAGATCGTTGCGAAACAGCGCGGCCTTGCGGAGCCGGTCGCGATATTGCGCATCGAGCGAGGCGGCAAATGTCGATCGGAACGCACCGTCCGGGTAGTCCGACGTTCGGCGTCGGACCAGATGGGTCCAGAGTGCCAGCCGCGGATCTGCCACATTGCGCAGGGTGAGGTTCAGCTTGGCGTGCAGGTCGTTCAGATCCGCAGTCTCGGAGGTCTCGAACGAGGTGCCGTCGAGCCAGATCACCGTCAGCAGGGCCCGCGTCGTGAGACTGATCACCGTATTGGTGACGTGCCGGCCGAACGGCAGGTAGACATCGGGCCCGATCTCCCGGGTTTTGAGCGCTGCGTTACGCATAACCAAGGTCCCGTGTTCGATATCGCCGGACGAGCTTGAGCGGCGTGCAGGACGATCCGCCCCAGAATGACGCGTTGCGCGTGCGTCCGCGGGTTTCGATCCAGGCGAGCAGGATTCGGAACATGTTGGGGTCGTGCCGGCAGATGACGCGGCAAAGACCATGGATCGGGATCGCGACCAGACCGTAGATGATGCTTCCGGCCACCAGGAACAGGATGCAGGAAAACATCATGTTGAGCGCCATGGCTTCCATGGTGACGCCGGCAATCATGGCCGGACGCGTGCAGGCGAGGAACAAGGTGTCCTCCGTGAGACGCACGGCCTCATTCATCAACGCCCCCCGGTCAAGGTCGAGACCACCTCGGAGGCGCCAAACGTGATGGCGACACCGAGCACGACATAGGCGGCCTTGCGCAGATCGAGATAGCCGAACATCCAGGCGATGCCGACGATGATGACCGCCAGCGTCGCCAGCAGGCGCGCGACGTTGCCGGTTAGCATGTTGACGATGTTCTGCAGCACACCCTCGATGTTCGCGGTCTGCGCGAGCGCAGGCTCGACCAAGGCGATGCTGAGAACGGCCCCCATGCAAAGAAGGGCAGCGGAGTGTTTAAGAGGAGAAGTCATGACACGGCTCCGATTGGCGGCGCAGCCGGACCATCCCGGACCGCGGTGTTGAGTTGAGGCAAAAAGAGGTCCTCATCGTTCATAGACGAAGGCTGACGTGCCGAGGCCCGAGCGGTAAACATCCCAGTTCGGACGTTGCCTTGGTAGGTGTGGCTGGCGTGTTGATCGTTGGGATGTCGCCGGTGGAAATGTCGGCACTGCGAGTGACTGTCGGTCGGGTACGGGCTTCGGGCGGTGTGGCGGGAGCCTTAATCGCGAAGCTCGCGAAAACGTTGGCAATGGCCTGTTCGTGGCCCGAGGCGTTCGCATTTGCTGCTTGCAAGCGGGTTTCGAACAATCTGCCGAGGCCCGCGATGTGCTTGCAGGCGTTGAAAGTCGTGGTGGTCGTCAGCCCCGCCTCTTTCATGTCCTCAGCATCGAGCTGAGCGAGACCGGTCCGGACCGGCTGGCCAGTGGCGATGGCCTCGGCCGCGAGCTGGATCGCTTCGTCACGGTCACTTGCCTGAATCGGAACTGGTTTGCGCGCCTGAACTGTGATGAGCAGCGGCTCGAACGAACTCGCCTGCCGCACAATCGTCGTCAGCGGCCGCACCAAGTCCGGCGTCGGGGCGCACTGTTCGACCAGAGCTACGAAGGCAGCTGGATCCATTGCTGAAAGCCTCTTTATATTTTGGGGAGCTGGAGACGCGACGCTATGCCGCGAGCGCCGTGTTTGACGGAACATCAATTGCCGGCTTCGAAACCTTGCCGGCCGCCCGGATCTCCCCGAGGGCCTCATCGGAGACTGGCAACAGCCCAGCGACGGCCGTGGTGGCTCCGATTTGACGGGGTGTGCCGAGGCGATCCAGATGCCATCCGGCCCGGCGCAGGATTCGCTCCATGCGCACGTCAGTGACGGTTGCGATGGCCAGCAGGCCGCGCTGCTGGCCCCATTCGATCATGGCCGCAAAAAGCAGGAACGTCGCTTCCCGCAAGCCGTTCTCGGCTGTCGCAGCGACGGTTTTGGTGTCAACGCAAAAGCGCGAGCTCTCCCAGATTCTGGCTGCTCTGGGCGCCGCGTGGCCATCCAGCAACACCGGGAACGTGTCGGCCAGCATGTTGCGCCCAGTGGTGGGCAGCAGGCGAACACAACCGACAACCGCGCGCTGCTCGATCACCAAAAGATAAGTCGGCTTGAGTGCGTCGTACTGGTCGATCTCCAATCCGCCTGCGACAGAGACGTCCCAGTCGAGCCGCTCCTTGAACACGCGCCCTCGCAGACGATGCATTCCCATTGTCAGGTCGGAGTCCTGCAGGAGTGCCGTACGTGTGCGCACAATGACCTTCATTCTAAACCTCCCGCTTACGAATCACAGCTTCGAGATCAAGAAAGCAGGCGCGGTCACAGCGTTGCGCTGTCAGTTCTGACAGGGCGTTTTGGAATCGTTCTTGCCGCAAAGCTGCCGCAAGGCGGCAATACATGCCCCACACGTAGCGCGCGAATGTTGCGCGGTTGTCGCTTTTGGGGACCAGAATAGTTCTAAAGGGGTGTGATGAAAGAAGTCAAAAGAGCATGCGATGAGTTTGTCGATTGTCTTCACTCTGCCCATACGGAAGATGATTTTAGACGCGTCGCGGAACGAACCGCGCATGCATTGGGCTTTCGCTGGTTCGCCTACTTTGGCCACCGCGCGAATGGTCCCCAACTGATCTCATCGTATCCGAAGAGTTGGACCAGCCACTATTTTCGGGAAGGATACGACAACATCGATCCCGTTCTTCAGGACCCGCGAAACACAAGCCGGATGTTCCTGTGGGATGGACGTGAGGCGCGAAGCGCAAAGTCGGCGAAAGAACGCCGTCTGTTTGACGACGCGCTCAGCTTCAAGATCAGGACCGGTCTGACCGTTCGCATTCCCGCAAGCCAAAATCAGTTTGCAGCGTTCACGCTGGCGGTGGACGATCGCAGCCTTGGACTCGACCGTTTCATCGAGACTTCGCGGGACATGTTGGAAAGGATGGGCCTCACCTATCATGCGCATGTGAACGCCGCCAGAATCGGACGCACGCCCGCCGATGGTCAGCAGGGAAGCCCGCTGACTCAGCGCGAGCGGCAGTGTCTCGCGTGGATCTCTGATGGCAAGACGATGCAGGACATTGCCGACCTTCTAGGGGTTTCGTCGCGTGGGGTGAAGTATCATCTGGACAATGCCAGGCGAAATCTTGCTGCACTGACCCTTCCACACGCTGTGGCTCTCGCGTTTCGGCAAGGATTGCTCCCATAGTCGGGCGACCGCCGTCCAGTGCGGCCAACTTGCCATGCACTCGTGGTTTGGCCAGGATGAGCTTGCCAGGAGAGTGCAAGCGGTCGCGTCGAACGAAGTCAACGCTACATCATTTGCGGCATTCAGCCAGAAATGGATGGTTGCTCGCAATTCGTCATAGCCATGTCTTTGCGGAACCTTCGGCTGGGCAATTGGCCGTCGCCCTGCGGCCGGGCTGTTGGCCCGCTGAAGCCCCGCAAGCGGGTCTCCCCAGCCTGGCGCGGAAACCGCTGCCGCAGTGATGAAAGTTGCCGTGTGGTGCATCGCGAGATGACCGATTGCCTTTCGCTGCCTATCCGAGCAAGGGGGCATAGCCACACATGGCGCCCGATCGAGAAGCCAACCTCGCTCGCTCGGCTGAAGTATTTCTCTCCGAAGGCAAAGGTCACACGTTCGAATCGTGTCGGGTGCGCCAGCTTTCCTTTGTTTTACAACGCGATATGCAGACCCAGCCTCGGACTTCAGTTCTGGTTCATTCGCGCGAGTAAGCAGTTGGGAGTAACACGCGCCTAATTTAGCGCTCGCAATGCAGGTCGGTCCAGTTCACCGAGAGGAAGTTGTTCGGGCTAGGTCAGGATAGCGGGAGCTAGCGAGACATCCACAACGACCGCTTCGCGCCGATACTGTTGAAAAACGAAACCCGAACGACATCGAAACCGCGCGAATGTCCACTCTTGGCCGTCTCTAACGCTAAAGCGCTCTTCAGCGCTGGTACGAAGGCTGGTGGCCGTCTTGGTGTGAAACGATGTGGGCCCAGGTCCCTGGATGCGAAATGCATCGGCGGCCCTGAGAAATTTCGTTTGTCGCCAAATAGACTGTTTCAACAATATCCGCCAGAAGCGCTCCTTCGCGGACTCACCTTATTAGCTTCCGGCGGCTGCGTTGGTCGACATTGACCGGGCCTTCAGGAGAAGCGCGAAAAGCATAAAATGTACACACAGAAGAAGGGGCACATATACGGTCGGAATGTAAAACGTGGCGCCCAGTGCCGAGGGGTGAAAGTCTTCATCAAAGAGGCCTTGGTAGAATGCAAATAGAAGATCGCCCGCTCCCCACAGGTTGAAGAGCCAGAGCGCGGCGTATCCGGCCGGTCTCCGCAGGAGCATTAGGGCCACCCCAGCGAGTACAACTGCAAACAAGTCGCCGAAAGCACCGGGCGCCGCGAAGGCTCTGGGCAATGAGCCCGCGACACCAGGAACAAGGAAAGACGCCCCAACGAAGCGAAATACATTGAGATAAAGCAGCGGCGTGGCCGCGTCGGGCAATGAGCGGGATCGGACAAATGGCCAAATGTAGCGGGAGCAAACCGCTCCCCAAGCTACAAAGCTGAACGCGACGCTGATTCCGAAAATCATAAGGTCGGTCATGAGATTCATCCAATGAATGACTTCAATGTGACTAGAAAGCAACCCTGGTCCGCATCGCAAACGCGTTGAACTTCTAACCTGCATCTCCAAAGTTCGTCGCACTTAGGGGCCATACATCGACCGCCAACTTAAGCGCGACGTGATAAGGCTCATTCGTGATGAACGGCCTGGTAGAATTAGAGGCGCGAGCGTGATGGCCGCGATTCGCCTTGGCCCCGCAACCACGCTCCTTAGCGAAGCCGGACCCCTGTCTACGATGCCGTGCTTATTCAGCCGCGCTCGAAGGCGCGACCGGTGCGAACGCATGTGCGTTCTTCTGCACGAATTCCCGAACGCTCATCGGACGTATGCCGGTCAGCCTTTCGACATCATTGCTGAACCGATCGTACCGGTTGTCCTGATGTAGTTCCGCCATGGTCGCCACGTGCGCAACGACATGAAGCGGCATTCCGAAGGTGGCGAGTTGCCCCTTCATGACCTCAAGTGGAACGTTGACGTACGAGATCGTGCGACCAAGCGCGACCGAGAACTCGCGTGCAACCGCGTCCATGTCCTGCGAAACCGGGCCGGTCAGATGGTAGGCCTGGCCGATATGCTCGGCGGGCTCACTCAAGATCTCGGCGATCACCCGAGCGACATCGGCTGCAGCGATGGCTGAGTTCTTGCCCCTACCAAAGGGCGCCATGATTTTGTCCTGCATGGAGACGGTTTTCGCGGTTTGAAGCAGTAGCCCTTCCATGAAGGCCGTTGGTCGTACTTCCACCACTGGCAGCCCGGACCAGGATAATATCTGCTCCGCCAACCAATGCTGCTTTTGCTGTGGGCTAGGGGTCGTATTGAAAATGTCCATCTCGTTGACGGTCATCTGGGAGAGATTGACGAACGCCTTTACGCCGCGGTGCTTCGCGACGACGGCGACGTTGACAGCCGCTTCGAGATAGGTCGGCGCGACCGACATTGCGAAGCAGAGACGTTCGCACCCTTCGATCGCCCGATGTACCGCCATAAGATCAAGCAGATCGCCAACCACGACTTCTGCACCGAGCGCGCGCAACCTTGTGGCCCGCTCGTCGTCCACACGAACCTGCGCTCGTACCCGGAACCCACGGGCGAGAAGCAGCTCCGTCACGCAGCGGCCCACCGAGCCGATCCGTCCAGCCGCCCCGGTCACCAGAATCGGAAGTTCGTGTTGTGCCTTGCTCATCTTTCGCCTCACTCAGAATGAATATGCTTTGCCGCGCGACGTATCCGCTTTTGCCGCCGGTCGATCGGCAGGAGGATTTCGTCCCCGTCATCCTTTGAGGAAGGCCAGCAGGTCTGCGTTCACTTGATCGGCGTGGGTGACGCACATGCCATGTGGAGCACCGGCATATTCCTTCAGGCTCGCGTTTGGCAGGATCTTCACCGAACGCCGGGACGCGATGTCGATAGGAACGATCTGATCGTCATTACCCTGCAGCAGCAGGGTTGGGATCGTCATCTTCTTGAGATCATCCGTAAAATCGGTCTCGGAGAAGGCCTTGATGCAGTCATGCTCGCCTTGGAGGCTCCCCATCATGCCCTGAAGCCAGAAAGAGTCTATCTGGCCTTGCGAAACCTTTGCATTGGGACGGTTATAGCCAAAGAACGGCATTGCCAGTTCTTTGAAGAACCCCGCCCGATCGGCAAGCAGGCTCGCGCGCAGACCGTCGAAGACGCTCATCGGCGCGCTGTTAGGGTTGGTGGGCGTCTGCGCCATATGGGGAGGTACCGCGGAAATCAGGACTGCTTTCGATACACGCGATGTGCCATGGCGGCCGATATAGCGCGCCACCTCGCCTCCACCGGTCGAATGGCCGATCATCGTCGCACCCTTGACGTCGAGCGTCTCGAGTAGTGTGGCGAGATCGTCGGCATAGGTATCCATGTAGTTGCCGGTCCAGGTCTGATCCGATCGACCATGGCTGCGTCGATCATGAGCAATAACGCGGTAGCCGTGGTTCGCCAGGAACAGCATCTGGGCGTCCCAGGCGTCTGCGGTGAGCGGCCAGCCATGGGAGAAGGTTACGACCGGACCGGCACCCCAGTCCTTGAAGTAGATCTTCGCGCCGTCTTTCATTGTCGCGGTCGTCATGAGCTTTGATCCTTTGTGAGCAGGTTGGTGGGCTGGCGGCCTGGCGACCTTCGTCGCGTCCGCGAGCGCCGCTTTCGGGAGGCCGAGCGCGGCGACGAGACCGCCGCCAGTGAGAAGAAGATGCCGGCGTGAAGTCATGAGGTAGCTGCCACTACCAGACGCGAGTCGACTTCTTCCAGCCGATCGGCCGGGTCTAGGGATTTCAGCGCTGGATGCGCGTTGCGCTCATGCACATGGGACTTCGGCGTACGGTCGATCAGGAGGCTGAGCAGTTCCGGGCGGCTGTAGTGACCGCGCGAGTCCATCAGGCGCTTGCGCTTGTCGATAGCCCAGAAATCGAGATCGGCGATGACCTCGCCTTCGCCCGATCGCAGCGGCGCGCCCATCAATGCGCCCTCTGGAGAGACGATCGCGGTGAAGCAGCCGCTAGAGATCGGCTCGATGCTGCAGCCGGTATCCTTCATGATCTGAGCTTGCTGCTCAGCGTTCAGCCAGGCGGTCGCACAGACCACGAAACACCCGGCCTCCAGTGCGTGCTGGCGAATATTGACTGAAATCTGCTCGGAGAAACCGTCACCGGCGAACGAGCCAGGATACATAGCGGAGTGAATCTGCTCGCCGTCGGCCATCAAGGCGTAGCGGGCCAGCGGGTTGTAATGCTCCCAGCAGGCCAGTTGACCGATGCGCCCTATGGCGCTGTCGACACAGCGCAGCCCGGAGCCATCGCCCTGACCCCAGACCATGCGTTCATGATAGGTCGGAGAAATCTTGCGACGGTGCTGGATGAGTGTGCCGTCGGCATCGAACAGGAGTTGCGCGTTATAGATCGTGCCGCCATCGCGCTCGTTGACGCCGACGGAGACGACCATGCCGGCTTGCTTTGCGGCCTCACCGATAGCCCTGGTGGCGTCAGACGGCACGGTCACAGCCTGATCGAGCAACTTGTAGTGCTCCGCGCCCATAAGGTAGGGCGCTTCGACGAAGGAAAAATAGGGGTAGTAAGGAATGACCGTTTCCGGGAAGGTCGCGAACTGGACGCCTTGGCGCCCAAGCTCGATGATTTTCTTGACCACTTTGCCAACAGTGCCTTCCCGGCTGTAGAGAACGGGACTGATCTGCACGGCCGCGGCTTTGACAACAGGCATCGTGGCGGGTCCTTTTTGGCGGGTTGTTGATGTAATCTTTGGTCCCCGACATGGCTTCACCATACCCCGGTCGACCTCAATCGGTTGGCGATGGAACCTGGAGCGCCACCAAGCTCACAACGAAACCCGCGGATCGCTTTGCGAACCCGGAGGTTCGGCGATGAGCATGGCGAGCGGCGCAAGCGGCCCGAGAGCGATCAACTCGAATTCCATCATTCCGGCGACGCCGAGTGGAAGCTTCTCCAGGAGTTCGTGCGCCTCTGCCGTGCTGGTGGCGTTCACGATGAAGACGACGCCGCGGCCCTCTGTCTGGGAGAACCACTGCTCGATTTTTCCAGCGAGATGATTGCGAACCGTGGCGCGAACCTCATGGGGGCGGACCGAGGCGATCGCCTCGGGTGTGCCCTTCGCCGTGACCGAGCCGATCGCCAGGATCTTGGTTGTCGGAGCGACAACGGCGGCGAGCGCGGGCAATATCTCGGCATGGACGCGCGGATTCTTGACGTCAGGCATTTTACTGCTTGCTCTCGGCATATCGGTAGGGGGACCACGAACGACTTCGCAGTATCCGTAAAAAGCATCCGAAGCGGAGCGATCGGGTAGTCACGAAGCTACGAATGCGGTCTGACGGAGTCTGGGGCGCTACCAAGTTCCCAACGCGGTTTGCGGATCGCATCACGAACGCGGAGGCTCACGGATGAGCATGGCGAGCGGCGCAAGCGGGCCGAGAGCGATCAGCTCGAATTCCATCATGCCGGCCACACCAAGAGGAAGCTTCTCTAGGAGTTCGTGCGCTTCCGCAGTGCTGGTCGCGTTCACGATGAAGACGACGCCGTAGCCCTCCGTCTGGAAGAACCACTGCTCGATCTTTCCAGCGAGATGATTGCGGACCGTCGCACGAACCTCATGGGGCAGGACCGGTGCGATTGCCGCGGGCGTGCCCTTGGCCGTGACCGACCCGATCGCCAGGATCTTGGTCGTCGGAACGACGACGGCGGCAAGCGCGGGCAGTATCTCGGCATGAACGCGCGGATTCTTGTTGTCGGGCATTTTGCTAATTCCTTTTGATAGATTGGTCCGGAGCGCCGCGAACTACTTCGCAGGCTCGGTCAAAAGCACGCGAAGCGGCGCGATCGGGCCGAGCGGGATGATCTGGAATTCCATCATCCCCGCCTGGCCGAAAGGAAACCTGCCCAGCAGTTCCAGAGCCTCCTTCGGATCGGTGACGTTCATCATGAACACGACACCGCTCTGGTCCTGCTTGAGGTACCATTGGTCGATTCTCCCAGCGAGATAGAGCCGTACGGTGTCGCGCACTTCAGAAGGAAGGAGCGGCTTCCACTGGTCCGGCGTCCCTTTGGCTGTGAAGGTCCGATCGCCAGCAGCTTGGTGGTCGGTACGTCAAGGCCCGAAGATGGTGCCGACTGAGCGGACGAAGTGGCCGGGCTGATCGCTACGAACATCGCGACGAGGGCGCCGAAGCAGGCGAGCCTGGTCATGCGGGTCGCGTTCACAGCGAGCTTGTCGAGGACGCGGCTCATGACAGCATCGCCTTCGCCACTTGCGCGGGCTCGTCGGCCTGCAGCCAATGACCTGCCGGTATGACGGTGAGGGACGCATTCTTGAGCTGAGACTGGCGCCGCTCGGCCATGGCGGCGGAGAAGTAAGGATCGTACCGTCCCCAGATCAGCTTGACTGGAATATCCAGCGTCTTGAGCGCCGTCAGATGCTTTGCGTTTCGGGCATGTTCATCGAAGAATTCCGCCGCCAACTGGACGAAGGCAGGACCGGCGCCAGGTTGGACGATAAAGTTGTCGCTGATCAGCGGACCGATGAACGCGCTGAAATGGGACTTTTGCGCCTCGGGCAAAGAATCCAGGAATTTCTTCTGCTGCCATCTCAGCAGCCAGCCAAACTGTTCGGGGCTCTGGGCGATCGCCATGGCCAGGGGCTGCATGCTCCGGGTCGCGAACAGCGTGATCATCTCGGGCCAAAGAACCGTGGAGTCCTCGCTATAGGCCGAGTTGAGCATGATCGCGGAATCGACACCGTCCGAATGGGTGAGCGCGTAGTTGAGCGCCGCCATCCCCGAGGAATCGTGAGCGACCGGGACGATCGTCCCCAGACCCAGACCCTCGACCACCGCTTCAAGGTCGCCAAGTTGCTGCTTAAAGCTATAGACGGTGCCGGCGGGCTTGTCGGAGGCGCCAAAGCCCAAAAAATCGAACGTCACCACGCGCCGCCCGCTGGCGACCAAGTGCGGAATCAGGTCGTCCCAGATGTGCAGATTGTCGGGGAAGCCGTGCATGAGTACGAAGGCCGGGCCAGAACCCGCATAATCTCGAGCGTAGACTTTTCCTTCGCCCCTAGAAATGCGATGCTCGACGAAGGCGGCGTGATCGGAAGACATGCATCATCCTTTCTTCCTCACGGAAGCGCTGACATGGGTGTCGCTTAGCGGCGAGGAGCCAGTGCGAGATTTGTTGCTCGGACTCTAGCGATTACGGCGGGGCTGACGTAGGTCGTTCTTGCCACCATTCGTGCCACAGGAGCGAAAATGCATCGGGTCGGTTTCATCGTGCCGCAACGGTTTCAGCTGATGAGCCTTGCGGCTCTGACGGCATTCGAAATCGTCAATCTGCCTCCCGCCGACCAGCGCTACGACATCCATTTGTTGTCAGAGCATGGCGGTCCGGTTCGGTCTTCGTCAGGAATGACGCTGCAAACCGAGGCGTTCGGAGATCCCGCCTTCGACACAGTTATCGTGGGTTCGATCACCGAGATGGACATGCCTTCGTCCGATGCGAGCATGATCGCGTTCGTGCAGGAGGCAGCCAAAGCATCCAGGCGGATCGCCTCGATCTGCAGCGGCGCGTTTGTGCTGGCTGAAGCGGGCCTTCTGAATGGTCGACGCGCGACGATGCATTGGGCTCATGCAGATAGTTTCAGGGCTCGGTTCCCGGATGTCAGGGCGGAGGAGGACCGCATCTACATCAATGACGGACCGGTCTGGACTTCGGCGGGAATGACCGCGGGGATCGACCTCGTTCTGGCGTTGATCGATAATGATCTCGGTCCCGAAGCCGCGAAAATGGTCGCTAGGCTTCTGGTCATGAACCAGCGTCGGATGGGTGGACAAAAACAGCATTCCGCACTCCTTGATATGACGCCGAAGTCCGATCGCATCGAATTGGTCCTGGCGCACATCCGCCAAAATTTGCAGAACCCATTGACGATCGAAGAGCTTGCGGCGGTCGCCAACCTGAGCCCCCGCCAGTTCAGCCGCGCCTTTCTGGCTGAGACCGGCCAGTCACCAGCAAAAGCCGTGGAGCGGCTCCGGCTGGAGGCCGCTAGGTTCATGATCGAAGAGGGACGGCACACGGTTAACGTCGTGGCGCGGGAAACGGGCTTTGTGGACCGAGAACGCATGCGGCGCGCGTTCCTCCGGACCTTCGGCGTGCCACCGGAGATATTGCGCAGGAACGCTCGACGGGAGGCGGTGGCGGCTGCCTGACTTGGGCTATAAAAAATGTAGGCTTGAGTCTGGCTCTCAATGCGGGGCCGAACGGCGCTCTCGGCCATCCGGCCCGTGCGTGAGCATCCGGGTTCGACAGCAGAGCATGCCTCCTGGATGATACCCGTCTGGACTATCATCCACATTTCGGACAGTAGGAGCAGCCATGCATCGGGTAGGTCTCATTGTCCCGCACGACTTCCAGCTCTTGAGTCTTGCGCCCATGACGGCATTCGAAATGACGGGATTCGGGCTTGCGAAGCCGCCTCCGGCCGATACCCACTATGACCTCCATCTGTTGTCAGAGCACGGCGGTCCCGTTCGATCTTCCTGTGGTTTGACCGTTGACACCGAAGCATTCGGCGATCCGGCTTTTGATACAATTATTGTCGGCGCGATCACCGCGTTCGAAATGGCCCCATCGAGCGCAAACTTGATTGCCTTCGTGCAAGAAGCTGCGAGGGCGTTGAGGCGCACCGCTTCATTTTGCAACGGGGCGTTTGTTCTCGCTGAAGCCGGACTTCTTGATGGTCGCCGTGCGACAACGCATTGGATTCAAGCGGCAAGTTTCAAGGCTCGGTTTCCGGATGTCAGGATGGAGGAGGACCGGATCGACATCAATGACGGTCCGATCTGGACGTCGGCTGGAATGACCGCAGGAATCGACCTTGTCCTAGCGATGATCGATAAGGACCTGGGTCCCGAAGTTGCGAAGGTCGCTGCCAAGCTTATGGTCATTAATCAACGTCGGATGGGCGGACAAACACAGCATTCCGCTCTCCTCGACATGACGCCGAAATCCGATCGCATAGAATTGGTCGTGGCGTACATCCGTCAAAATCTGCGGAATCCGCTCACAATCGAGGAGCTTGCGGCCGTCGCCAACCTCAGCCCTCGTCAGTTCAGCCGCTCTTTTCTGGCCGAGACGGGTCAGCCCCCGGCGAAGGCTGTCGAGCGACTTCGGCTGGAAGCTGCCAGGTTCATGATGGAGGAAGGGCGGCACACGGTTAACGTCGTAGCGCAGGAAGCGGGTTTTGCTGACCGCGAACGCATGCGGCGGGCGTTTCTCCGGGCCTTCGGTGTGCCCCCGGAGGTGTTGCGCAGGATTGCTCGACGGGAGGCGGTGGCGACTGCCTGACTTTGGGTCTGGCCGAGGTTTTCTGTCAGGATTGGCATCTACGGAGCGCATTCTCTTTGGGGATAAGTCGCCTGCAACCCCACTAAGCGCCGATTATACCTAGGCGGCCAAGCGGCGATCCTCTTCGCCGTCTTCGTGGTCGCCGTTGGATGCCTTCTTTAAGAAGCGGGCCAGCGCGGCTTTTCGTGAATCGCGGTCCAACGCGTAGGCGGTTTGCTTGAATTCGATGCCGTCAAGGAGCCCCTGAATATAGCCCGAGATGGTGTCCGCAGCCATGATGAGCGCGGTGTCAAGCGTATGGATGTACTTGCTCGTCACCGAACCTTTGGCATGACCGACCAGAGCCGCGATGGTCACCTCGGTAAAGCCGAGATCGTTGGCCATGCTCGCGAAGCTGTGACGGAGGACGTGCGGCGTCACATCGGATAGCGGGGAGTCCTTGAAGATATGCTTCCAATGGCTCGGGAAACTGCCGAACGCGTTGTCCTCGCCCTGCCCCGGGAAAACAAATGTGCCGACATGGTCGGTGCGACGCTGCTCGAGATATTCGACGACAGGCAATCCTACGGGGCGGATCGATTCACCTTCCTTACTGTCCTCCAGTCGCAAACAACTCGCCTCGGTATCAGCCTCCGTCCATTTCAAGCCGATCATTTCGCTTCGCCGGGAGCCGGTCAGCGCAATCTGACGGACAATGTCCCCGATCGTGGTGTATTTCTGCTGCTTGGCGGCGTCGCGGAGCATCCGACCGAGTATTCGATACTCCGCCTCCGATAGTCGACGCTTTCGCACATTGTCCTTTGGCTTGCGGATACCATGGGCCGGGTTGCTCTCGATGATCCCTGCTTCGACGGCGTAGGTAAGGATGCCGCCGAGAAGGCCCACGGTACGCGTGGCCGTTCCAGCGCCGCCCCGGACGATGGCCTTGCCGCGCAGCTTCTTAGTCTTGACCGACACCCGGGTCTTTCCGGCCATGATGTCCTTGAGGACCTTGTTGATGTCGGTCTTGGTGAGATCCTTGACCCGCCTGGTTCCTAGGAGCGGAATGATGTGCCGCTCAATGCGGCCCGTGTCTGTGGTGATCGTTGAGGCCTTCTTCGGTCGCCCGCCTTTCCCAAGGATGAGGCCGGCCTGCAGATCCGCGAGATAGCGGGTGCACAGCTCCCTCACAGTGATCGCCTTGTGATCGAGTTGGCGATCTTCGACGGGATCATCACCCCCAGCGACCCGGCCGAGTTGCACCCTTGCCTCTCGGCGTGCCGTCTCTGGTGCCCAGGCTCCGTGAAGCCCAATTGTGTATCGACGAGACCGACCTCTCGATCGATACTGGATGACGTAGCTGCGCTTTCCGGAGCTAAAAACCCGGAGTCCAAAGCCCGGTAGCTCGTCGTCCCAGATGAGGTAGTCCTTCTCTCGGGCATCCGCCGCCTCGACAACCCTCTTCGTGATCTGACCATGACGTTCCTTCGTTCCAGGCGCGATCTCCCAAGTAAGCAACGCGTAAGCAGGCGGGAGAAAATCGGTGCGGGGTTTCGGATAGGAACGTCGCTGTTGTTGTTGAGAATACCCAGTTGCTTCAGGTGGATAGCGTAGCATAGCGTGCCCTATCGCATTTTTCGGATGGGTACGTTATCTTGCTCCGAAGGCAGAGGTCACACGTTCGAACCGTGTCGGGCGCACGATGACCTGACGCCCTTTCCACCGGGAATGGGCAAAGCGGAGAAGCGAGTATTTACGCGATGGCTATTTCCGGCCCGATGCACCGCGGCCGGGCCGAACTCTTCGATCACGCCATCGGATGACGCGCGTTGTTGGTCAGCAAGAAATCAGATGGTCCGGTTGTATGTGCTGCCGGACATTACAGACGGCCAAAGCCCGCCTGAAACGTCATCCAGCGAGCTGTCGCCGAGCGCATCCTTATGCGAGTTTGACGAGATCTTTTGCTCGCTCACTTGCTGCCCAGTCGGAGCGCTGTTCGCTTGTTGATGCAACTTGTCGTCCGTCATCAAATGCTCCTTTGCTTGGTGCGCTTGAGGGGGAAAGGTACCGTTGGATTCGTTTGCGAGCGATACGGCAGATGTCGTACTTCGTCGTCGGTAAGCGGGAAATTCCGAAAGGCCCTGCCTCGACCTCAGGATTTGGCACCCTTCATCGCGACCTGCTCGACAAACTTGAGCAGACGGTCAAATCGCTCGCCTGCCACCGACACCTGATCGAGGACGCCAGGATCAAGCTCATCCTTCAGGCGTATCGCTTCGTCACCCAGTCCATGGTCCTGCTCGCCGTAGGCCATCCTGCGCTCGGTGGCCCGCAGGCGATCCGACAGCAGGATTGCGAGAGCGCGATAAAATCGGCTGGCGAACGCGTGGTCTCCCGCGAGCTTCCGGAGCAGGATTTTCTTGTCGAGAAAAAGGGCGACGGAATCGATCTTCGCAGCAACCGTGGCCGAGGGCGGCACCGAATCGACCAGCGACATCTCGCCAATGAAGTCACCGGCCTCGAGCTGGGCGATCTCACCGGCGCCGGACACGCTCACGCCCATCCTTCCCTGCAACAGCAGGACCATCGCGTCGATCGGCACGCCCTCCCGGATCAAGACTTCCTGTCGTCCAATTCCGCGGCGGAAGCCGGTACGCGCCATCCAGTCGATGTCGGAATCATTCAGCACGCCAAATATGAAGAGGACCTTGCGCATATCGGCTCCCTAAGCCAGTTGACGTTCTGCGAAATCCGTAAACAGGCCCGGCTGCGCCATCAGCTCGGCAAAGGTGCCGGTCTGTACGATCCTCCCACCACCCAGGACGACAATCCGGTCCGCCGACTGAACGGTGCTGAGCCGGTGTGCGATGACGATGCGAGTCAGATTGAGCCGCGATATCGAATCGCTGACAACGGCCTGGGTCGGATTGTCGAGCGCGCTGGTCGCCTCATCCATCAGCAGGAGCTTCGGTCCGTGGGCAAGCGCCCGCGCGATCAGCAGTCGCTGGCGTTGACCGCCCGAAAGCGTGCTGATGCCTTCGGCAATGATCGTTTGCATGCCCATGGGCATGGTTTCGATGTCGGCATCGAGTCCCGCCAGCCGTGCAATCTCCCAGGCGCGGTCAATCGACAGTTGAGCTCCGCCGCAGATGTTGTCATAGATGCTGCCGGATGCGAGCCTGGAATTCTGCAGCACGACACCGGCCTTCCGACGCAGCAGTCCAATGTCGATAGTCTCGAGTGACTTACCGTCGACAAAAATTACGCCCGCTTGAGGCTTCTCGAAGCCGAGCAGCAGACGGAAAAGTGTCGATTTCCCGCTTCCCGACGGGCCGACAATGGCGAGGTACTCGCCTGCGCCGATGCTGAGGCTGATGTCGTCGAGAATCGGCGGCCCGTCGCCACCATAGCGGAACGACACATTGGCGAACTCGATCGCGCCGCTGATGTCGCCGACCGATTTCCGGTCGTCGCTGATTTCAGTCGCCGTCGAGATGATCGGCCGGAGCCGCTCGATCCTCGGGATGGCGACCAGCAGTTCGCCGACGGCCTGCGCCCACTCGCCGACCGCAGCGAGCGACAGGCCGAATGCCGCATAGAACGCGAGGAAGGTGCCGAGGTCGTGCTTGAGGCCAGACACATTCTCAGCCACCGCAAAGATCAGCAGCGTCGCCAATGGCGGAAATGCCGCTTCGAGGCTCTTCTGCAGATTTCGCGCGCGCTGCGACGTGACGAAATTGCGCTTCTGTTCGGCGAAGCGCTCGACCCAGATGGCCAGCGCGTGCATGGTCGCATTGGCGATCCGCAGTTTTCCGACGCCGGTGATAAACTGCAGAACCAATCCCTCCAGCAGTCCCTGCAGATGAAGGCTCTCGCGTTCATGCGACAGCCGGGCCAGACTGATCGCCACCACGATTGCGACGCGCAGCACGGCGAGTGCAGCAGCCAACATGCCAAGCCTGACATCGAGGTACAGCATCACGGCAAAACTGAAGAAGCAGGGTACCAGGGCCAAGCATCCGCGAATGACGCGGCCGGTGACGATCGTGCGCACGGCTTCGATCCCAAGCGCGCGGTCGCCGAGATCGCCGACGGAAAAGTCGCGGAAGAACGCGACCGGCATCCGCAGCAGACGGTCGACGACCGCCGCCTGAAACGCCCAATCCAGCCGGCTCTCGAGCCGGAGCATGGCGATCCCCTGCATCATCTGAAATCCGCCGGCGACCAAAGTCACGACAATGAGCGCGATGGTGCAGATCAGGAGCTGGTCGGCTTCCGCGCGCGGCAGCACGGAATCGATCAGAAGCTTGGTGACCAGGGGCGGCGCCAGCGCGAGAAGGCCGAGGGACAAGGCCGCCCGCATGATGCGCAGGAGATCGGCCCGAACCATCGCGGCGCCGAATGTGAAGAGATCGCGAACCATCAGGGCCCGCGACGGCAGCGGCCGATAGAACGTCACGGCTTCGGGAGCCAGCTCGGATGCGGTCGCCCGCGTCAGGTCGCGGCGCGTGCCGGCACCGGGATCGACGATGATGTGGCGACCGCTTGGCCCCGGCAGGACCGCGACAGCCCGTCGGTCTTCGCCGAGAAACGCAACGAACGGACCGGCGCTGTTTGTCCACCACTCCGCTCGCAGCAACAGGCGCCGGCTCCGCACCCGCGACGCCCTTGCGATGATCGTTGCGTTCGCGAGATCGTCGCTTCCGGACAGCATGCTGGCCGGAGCTTCGAGCGATATGCCCATGGCATCTCCGACCTTCCGGCAGGCGGCAAGCAGATGGCTGGCGCCAACCGTGCCGGACTGCGATCCGGCTTCGGCGGCGATGATCCCGGCAAGACGACCAACAACGCTTCTGGTCCGCATCCGGTTGAGATTCGAACGCTGGCGCAGGCGCTCGGCCTCCGCGACGGCGTCCTCGTCGATCCTGCGACGCAGGCTCTCCATCACGCGTACATGGAATCGATCGAGGCCGGCCCATATCTCGGCAAGCGGAAACGCCCCGCTCTCCCGCACCGTCAGGGTGGCCTCCTCACGGGCGACGATCCACGTTCCCGGCGGCATCGGCACGGGGACGTCTGAGGCATCGCTCTCCGGCATCGCCATCACGCCGATGGTCCCGCGCTCGATCCCAATCCAGCCGACCCGCCGGCCGGACAACCGGAGAAACTCCGTCGACGCCAGGGTGTATTGCGATCCGATCGCGGCCTGCTGCACGAGTGCTCCTGCAGGGGAGGCTGCGATGAGTCCTGCGACCTGCGCAGTCCATGCGTCGATCCTGTCCCGATCCGCAAAACGGCCGCGACGACCGATCACGATCTCCGTCTCGAGACCGCCAACCGCAATAGCGGCAAGCGAATTGCTGCTCGCATCGCAGATACCGGGCAGGCCGAAAACGACGCCGCCCTGCTCGACCCGAAACAGATGATGCCGCCGGCTCGGCTCGCCCGCGGCAGTCTCCCTCACCGCAAAAATGTCGACATAGCCACGCACGACGTGAAGGACGCGATCGACGTCATCGATCGGTAGCGGTCGATGGCTCTCGAGCGCCACCGGGGCGGACGAGGCGACTTCGCTCAAGGGCGGGATTTCGAGATGTGGAGGCTGATACGCACTGTTCATTCGGCCGATACCAGCTGGACATATTCGCCGCCCTCGGCAAGCAGCTCCTGATGCGTCCCCCGCTGCACGACCCGCCCGTTGTTCATCACCAGGATCTCGTCACAGTCGCGAATCGTGCTGAGCCGGTGGGCGACGATGATGCAGGTACAGCCCCTGCGCCGGAGATTATCGTCGATTGCCTTTTCGACGATCGGATCCAGCGCTGAAGTCGCCTCGTCGAGCACGATCACGGAAGGATTGCCCACCAGCGCCCGCGCGATTTCAAGCCGTTGTCGCTGGCCGCCGCTGAAATTCCTGCCGTCCTCGGCAATCTGGCAATCGTAATTGCCGGCGCGGACAGCGACTTCCTCATGGATCACCGCATCTTTCAGCGCGCGCGACACGCTGGCTTCGGGCACGGTGTCGTCCCAGAGCGTGAGGTTATCGCGGGCGGTCGCTTCGAACAGCAGGATCTCCTGATCGACATAGGCGACCGAGTTGGTGAAGATCTCCTGGGGAATCTCCGCAAGTGGCCAGCCGTCGATGCAGATGTCGCCGGACCACGGCCGGTAGAGCCCGCTGATCAACCGTCCGATCGTGGATTTGCCGCTGCCAGATGACCCGATCAGGGCCACCCGGCGGCCGGGCTCGACGACCAGCGAGAAATCCTCAATCAGCGGCGGCTCGAGCGCGGAATAGCCGAACGAAATATCCTTGAGCTCGACCCGGCCCGAGAGCTTCGGCGGCATGCCTGCCGGCGCGTGCTCAATCGGCACCAAGGGACGGGCGGGATAGTTGAAGACGTCCTCGATCCGGAACAAATTGCCCTTGATGGTAAGGAACGCAGTGGTCTGCTGTACGAGCGCGTTGACCGGCTCGACCAGGCTCGCAAGCAGCGCCTGCAGCGCGACGAGGCCGCCGATGGTCAATGCGCCATCGACTATCCGTAAGCCGCCCACGCCCAGCACGACCGCGATGGTCAATCCAGTCAGGAAGATCGGGCAGGCGTCCAGGAAAGTCGAGTAGACGCCGAGATCGCGCTCGGCGTTCAGGACTTTTGCCTGAAATCCCGCCCAGCGCGCGAAGGCGTCATCCTCCAGACCGCCGGCCTTGATGGTTTCGATCGTGCGGATGATCTCGATGGTGCTTCCGTTCAGCTTGGCCCGTTCGATGACGAGCTTGCGGTTGAGGTTCTCGCGCTGGCGCGCAACCAGCCTGAGAACGACGACATTGAGCAGAGCCATGGCGACGCTGATCGCGGCCAGAAGGCCGTCGTAGAACGCCATCGTGATGGCGATGAAGATGACCGAGACCAGATTCAGCGCATTGGCGGCCACACCGTTCGAAAGGAGCTGGGCGATCTGTTCGCTGGCAGCGACGCGGTTGGCGAGATCGCCCGAATGCCGTTGAGTGAAGAACTCCATCGGAAGGGTCAGGACGTGCCAGATCAACCGGCTGACCATCGTCACCGTGAGCTTGGTCTGGATGCGCAGGAGCAACGATTGTTGAAACGCGGTCATCAGCGCCCGCGCCAGCGCGGTGATCCCCATGCCGATCAATAAAGGCGTGAACCAGCCCTCGGCGCGCTTGATCAACACGTCATCGACAAAGATCTTCGCGAATGCCGGGACCAGTATGGCAGGCACCACGAGCGCCATGCTGAGTGCAACCAGCAGCACCACCGCCCCGAATGAATTCGACAGTTGCCGCAGCAGCAGCGGAAAGAAATCGGGCTCGCGGCCGCCTGCCTTGAACCCGGGACCCGGCTCCATCGCCAGGACCACGCCGGTGAAGGCTGCGTCAAATTCCTCGTGGCCGACCTTGCGACGCCCGACGGAAGGGTCGTTGACATAGGCGCAATCCGAATCCAGCTTTTCCAGTACCACGAAATGATTGAAGTTCCAGTGGATGATCGAGGGCATCGGCAGCTCATGCAGCGTCGCCGGCTCCTTCCTGAAACCTTTTGCGGTCAATCCGAACTGTCGCGCAGCCTTCAGCACATTGCTGGCCTTGCTGCCGTCCCGCGAAACGCCACAGGCTTCGCGCAGCTTTTCCAGCGGCACCCAAAGACCGTGATAGGCCAGAATCATCGCGAGCGAGGCTGCGCCGCATTCCAGTGCTTCCATCTGGAACACCGTGGGGGTGACCCGGCGCCGTCGCATGCGGCCGATCTTGTTGCCGAGGCGATCGAGCAAACCCGGCCGGTTGTCAGCTTGATGCGATAACCCGGTCATGCGCTGGTATTCCTAGCCACCAATGCCACTAAGCCGCTTCATCAGCGGGATCACCAGATCGATCGGCGGTTGCTCGCGCGTCGTGACTTCGGCGCGGGTCAACGTGCCGCTCGAGAGCAGGATCGGCGGCCCCTTGCCGGAGGTCCAGCGATACCCGCTGGCGGTAGAAGGATCGCGCTCCAGGGTCACCTTCGCCGCATAGGGCGCGCCGTCCTGCGAAAAGCGCTTCACCAGCGCGTCGTTGTGCAGGTCCGCCAACATGCCCTGCGGCGTCACAGGGAAATCCGAGACCGTCACCACCCTGCCGACAATCGCGCCGTATTCTTCCCGCTTGACGGTGGTCGGCTCGACACGAACCTCCATACCCGGCCTGATGTTCTTGCCGCGGTCCGGCGGCATATAGACGGTCGCCTCCAGAACCTGGCCCGCGGTCTCGATTTCCACGATCGGCATCCCCGTTGTCAGCACGGCGCCGCCGGATACCTTGACCTCGACGACGCGGCCATCAGCGGGGCTGACGATCCGCGACCCCCGCTCCAGGTCGGCTGCAATCTGCTCGACCGTCCGCCTTGCATCGTTCACCTTGAATTCCGACTGCAGCCGATCGCGCTCACGCTGGCTCTGCAGATCCAGCCGCTGCGCGTTGAGCTTGAGGATGTCGTTCTTCGCGTCGGTGATGCGCTCCCGCGCATTGTTGAGCTCGACCCGGCGGTCCTCGAGATATCTGCGCGTGACGGTTCCGTTTGCCGCGGCAGGCTCGAGCTTGGCCACCTCGTCTGTGAGATAGGCGGTGCGCCGCTCGGCGGCCGCAATCACGTTGGCAAGGCCGGCTTCCTGAGCCGCATAATTCGCAAGCTTGGCATCGATCTCGCGCGAGATCGCCCCGGTGAGCTCGGCATGCTCGCGCTCGCGCTCGCGCAGGACGTCCCTCGCCTGCTGAAGCCGCTGCTCGGTCTCGGTCTGCGCGACCCGGGCAATCACCTGATCACGGCGGACCTCGTCGCCGATACCGACGTCGAGCGAGGCTAGCCTTCCACTGACCGCGGACACGGCGTCGACCAGGCGACCACCGCTGCTCAACAAAATGCCATCGCCGGACACGCGGGTCGGAATGCGGCCCAGCACGCTCCAGGCGAGCAGCACGGCAAGACCCAGCGCCAGCGCCGCTGCGGCCATCCAGTCGAACGGGCGCGTGACGCCGACGACATGATCGAGCTGTTCGGGATTCGAAAGCCGCTCGATGGCCGCGTCCCGAAAGATTCGCTCCGTCCCCCGCTTCACACAGGCTCCCGCAAATGCCGAACCCACTTCGGCTGGGCTCAAGTTGAGCCGGAATGCTTTCATCTTTTCAAGCAGGATATCGCCTGCCCGCGCTGGCAAATTCTTTGACCGCGCGCTTTTTGAAACCCAAACCTTCAGCTCGCAGCCTGGCATTCGTGCAGCCACGCCGAACTCGCTCATATCGGGCCACGCGAACAGCTTTTCGACATCGTCCGCTCGCTTTGGCCGCAGCCCGCCGCGTCATACGAAGCACAATGCCTGATTGGCAGGCATGGCTGTCTCGAGGCGGTCAAATGCCGCCGCCGCAATGGCGCACCAAAGGCAAAATGACCGACGCCCCGCGCGCGGGACCATCGGTCATCGCAAAGGCTCGGCAATATCCAAGCCGGTCACGCTATGAACCCTGAGGTCAGATAGTCGGAGGGACGACCGTGGTTTTAGTGGTGCTGCTCGGCCAAGCGCCCCCTGCTACATCGTCTAGGGAGCCCTCGCCGAGTGCATCCTTGTCAGACGTCGACGAGATCGTGTTCGCGGCGCCGTCCTTGGGCCTCTCACCAGGCTGGGCCTGCCCTGTCGGATTCGTGTCCTGCCCGTTGGTCATATTCAATCTCCATGTTTCATCCATGCTGATCGGGGCCCGACATTGCAACCCGCGCTCACTGCATGTTCGCTCTTCCAGGAATGGGTAGAGCGGACATGCCTATATCGAGATGGACCATTTCCGGACCGATGGGCGGCGGCAGAGGTGACCTCTTCGAGCCGTCGTCGGCTCAGGTGCCTTCTAGCCCCCCTTGCCAGTGGTAGTGAATGGCCGCCCAGAGCTGCCGCCTGAAACATCGTCCAGGGACTTATCGCCGAGCTCATCCTTTTCAGACGTCAACAACGTCTGGGAACTTCTGTCCTGAGCGGCGTCCGCGAGGCCCTCAGCTTCCCCTTGTTTATTCGCATCTTGCGCAACGGTCATATTCCATCTCCGGTTTCATCAATGCCAAGCGTCTCATGCGAATGCTCGAGACGACATTCGTCCCCATGACCGAGCTTCATATCTTTATCTCCGTCGCTGGGCGATACGGCAAATGCCGTATTTCGTCGTCGGTCAGGAGGCTAATGTCGAGACGCCCTGCGCCGCCGCAGGTGGCGGCGAAGTGTGAGATGTCCTGCCAGAAGCCACTCACACCTTTCCACAAAGCCCCCCTGCTAGATCACAAGGCAAAGTCCCGAAAACAGCAGCGAGCCCAGGATAATACGTTTGAAGGCTGATTCGTTGATCCGTCCGAACAGGACGATACCCACAGCCGTTCCAGCAGCTAAGGCGGGCAGAGAAATGCCAAAGTCGATCAAGACCTTTAACGAGAGGCTGTGGTGCGAAAGCATGAGAGCGAGGGCGAACAGTTGCATCACCCATATAAAGGGCTGAACCAGGCCGCGCTGCTGATTTTTGGGGAGACCATGGATGTCGCACCAGATCGCAGGAAGTGTGCCGGGCATCGCGGTCAACCCGCCGACCAGTCCCCCACCAAACCCTACCAGCACGTTCCGGCTCCGGCTCTCCATCCGACGCGAGAAGGCAGGCGTCGGCCGCAAGAAGGCATATGTCGCGTAAAGGGATAAGAGAGTTCCAAAACCCAGTCTGAAGATCCCGGTATCCACCTTCTGCAGGAGATAGACCGCGATCGGAATTCCTAATAGTCCACCAGCGATGAAAACGAGGCTGGTTTTCCATTGCATGCTCTTGCGTAGCGCAATCAGCGTGGCCGCTTGCACGGTGATGCTGCAAGCCATCATCAATGGCACAGCTTCCATGGGCGGAAAAACGTGTAGCAGGATGGCGCCGGCGACCGCCGAGAACGCAAACCCGGAAAGGCCGGACACGAACGCGCCCGCGAAAACCGCCCCACTCAGTACCAAATAGGCCGCTATGTCTGACATAGTACCGCTTCCTCAAAAATGGTGATCGTCGTCAAATGGCAGGACAACATGAGGTCGCCTGAACTCACTCGAGCGACAACGACCAATCCAACTAATCGCCGTGGATCGCCGTTGCTGCCATTTCGATGGGCCGAATACTCGACGCGTGATGCAGCACGTATCCCCCGACGACGTGTAAAATGCCGAAGCCAGCCAGGACGGCGATTGTCCACGCCTTGAGAGGTGGCGATGGTCGCCGGGTGTGGGAGCTATCGGTAATTGCCATGTCCAAATTTCCTTTTTGTAGGCGGCCCGTTGCGCGGTCCCCGGATGCCCACAAACGATACGCAGATGGTCACCATTGGTATCGCGCGACAACTTTTCCGGCGTAGGAGCGCGTGACGTTGGAGAACTCTCCCTCGAATGTCGTCGCTGTCGACCAGCCACTCAGCCATTTCATCTCGACGGCGCCGGTGGCAAGCGCAGAGTCGGACGCTTGCGCCGCGCCGCTGACGACGAAGCTCGCGCCGGGCAACGTCTGGAAGGTGGCCGCGATCGAACGGTCCGCGTTGAAATCGTGCGCCCACGCCGTGCGCCCGCGCAGCGTCAAGATGCCGGCCTGCATCGCAAAGGATTTGTCAGCGCGCAGGCCGAGTTCGCTGCGGCTATCGGTGACGCTCTTCGAATTGTAGGTCAGCGCAAAGATGTTGCTACCGACGATGGCCGCTTCGGCGTAAGCTGGCAGGTCGACGGTCGTAAACTGTCCAGCGGCATAAGGCGTGAGCCCAAAACCTAGCGCCACGAAGCGGTAACCGCCTTCGAGCCGGCCTGACCAGGCATTGGCCCTGAACTCGGCGCGCAGCCGGTCAACGCCGGCAACTGTCACCGTGCGATCCGTGGTGATGTCCTGCCAGCCATAGGCAAGCGCACCGGTCAGATAAGCCGCACCCATATTGTGCCGAATGAACGCACCGGCCTGGAACAGGTCGGAGCGACCGCCGCCGAGATTATTTGCAACCGAGAAATTGGTGCCGCCGCCGGCGAGCGCAAAACCGACGAGCGTATCCGGCGAGAAACGGTAGTCGGCGCCGACCGCCGTGCCATAGATGCTGCTTGTGGTGTTGTTCGAGCCGAGAGCCACATTGCCGTCGGTGGTCTGCGACCCGCCAAAGCCCGCCGCCCACACGCTCCAGCGCTGTTCGAACGTAGGCGCGCGCGGCGGCGCCTTGGTGTAGATCGCAGCCAAGGCGTCACTTGGCTTGCGGGTTTGCGCATACGCCAAGGCTCCCTGATCGGCGTAACCGACAGCCGTCCCGCCGACCGGGACGCCGTCGCCGCGTCCAGCGACGAACGGATCGGTCATCACGCCCATAAACTGGTTCATCGCATTGAAGGTGGTCTGCTGCGGCGCGGTGCCGGCTTCGCCGGAAAGCTGCGTCAGCCCTGCCGGCGTCAGCGCCCCGAACACGATCGGAATGCCGCCAGTGCTGTTGAAAGAATTGACGAGGGCATTGCCGACATTCTGCTGGTTGGCGTTCAGCCCCGTACCCGGCGGCGGAATGAAGGCGAGCACGAGGTTGAGATACACGTTATGGGCATCGTAGCTGAGGCTTGAAGTAAAGCCCGACGGCAGATCGGTGTTGACCAGCGACGAAAATGTGCCGTTCACGCCGCCTGCCGCATTGAGGATCGTGTATTGCTTGGCGACGTAAGTGCCCGGCGCAAAGCTCGCGTTCACCGTCGCGCCGCCAAGCGTCGCCGCACCCGTGACGTTGGTGCGGTCGGCGCTGACGGGCGAAACCTCCACCATGTAGCTCGCAGCCGCGGTGAAGACGAGGTTGCCTTGCACGGTGAGCAAGCCGATCGAATTGCCCGGCGCCAACGCGCCGCCGTTAATGGTGGTGTTGCCGACAGTGCCGTTGCCGCCGAGCGTTCCGCCGGCATTGACGGTCACGTCGCTGACGATCGACCCGTTGACCGACAACAAGCCGCTATTCACGGTGGTGGGACCGGTATAGGCATTGGGGCCGGTGACGGTGGTGGTGCCGCCATTCGTCGTCAGGCTCATGCCGCCGCGGAGGCCGTCGAGCGTGCCTCCGGTCGAGGTCACCGCGCCGTTCAACAAGCCACTCTTGAGCGTTCCACCCGCCAGCTCCACCGCGTTGATCGTCTGCGCGGTGCCGCCGAGATTGACGGTGCCGCCGGTGTTGATCGTCATCGTGCTGGCGGTGCTGAACGCATTGTCGACAACGCTGAACAGGGTGGCACCGTCGTTGACCGTGGTGGCCCCGGTATAGGCGTTGCCGACCAGGAAGATGGTGGTGCCGCCATTCGCGGTCAGGTTCATGCTGCCCCCAACGCTGGCGATGGTGCCACCGGTCGAGGTTACCGCGCCGGTCAGCGCGCCGTTGCCCAGCCGGCCGCCCGCCAGCACCACCGTATTGATCGTCTGCAAAAAGCCGTTGAGGTTGACGACGCCGCCGATGGCGATCGTCGTCGTACTGACGGCGCTGAAGGCGTTGATACCGGAGCCCGTCAGGGTCGCGCCGTTGTTGACCGTGGTGGCGCCGGTATAGGTGTTGGTGCCGCCAAGGGTGGTGGTGCCGCTGTTCGTCGTCAGGCTCATGCCGCCGCCGACATCGACCAGATCGCCGTCGATCGAGATCACCGCGCCGGTCAAGGAGCCGTTGCTTAGTCGGCCGCCTGCCAGCGCCACATTGTTGATGGTCTGCGCAAGACCGCCGAGATCAACCGTGCCGCCGGTGTTGATCGTCGTCACGCTGGCGGCGCTGAACGCATCGGGGCTGGCGCCAAGCAAGGTTGCGCCGTTGTTCACCGTGGTCGCGCCGGTATACGTGTTGAGGGTGATGATATTGGTGACACCCCCGTTCGCCGTCAGGCTCATGCTGCCGCCGACGTGGCTCAGCGTGCCGCCGGTCGAGGTCACCGCGCCGGTCAACGCGCCGTTGCTCAACACGCCGCCCGCCAGCGCCACATTGTTGATGGTCTGCGCAGTCCCGCCGAGATCGACGATGCCGCCATTGATCGTCATCGCGCTGGTGGCGCTGAACGCGCCGGCATTGCCGGCCAGCAGCGTCCCGGCACTGACGAGGGTCGTGCCGCTAAAGGCGCTCGTGCCGGTCAGCGTCCAGGTGCTGGTGCCGGCTTTCGCGAAAATGCCGAAGCCGCGATACTGTGCTGCCGCGCCCATCGTAGACACGTCAAACGTCGCATTCGTGCTGCCGCCGAGCCGCAACGTGTCGGCACTGCTGAACGCCACCGCATTGCCGGTGATGGTCGATCCCGCCCGCAGCTCCAGCGTATTGGTGCCGCCGGTGAAGGTGATGGCGTTGGCCCGCGTCACGCTGTCGCCGGCAAGTCCGCCCGCGATGGTTCCGGTGTTGGTGATCGTCAGGTCGGAGCCGATGATGCCTGCGCCACCGGCACCGTTGGTCGAGCCCGCACCGCCATTGCCGCCGGTAATCGTGCCACCGAAATTGTTGATGGTTGTGGAACCGGCCCAAATGCCGGCTCCACCGGCGCCTCCAGCGCCTGTCCCCGTGCCGCCAACACCGCCCGCGCCACCTGCGCCGCCGCCGACAAGGGAAGCCGCGGCCAGCGCCACGGTGCTGGTCGACAGGATAAAGCCTGCACCGCCAGAGCCGCCCGAACCGCCCAGCCCCGCCGCACTTGCGCCACCCGCGCCACCCGCGCCTCCCAGGCTCTGAGAGAAGGCAGAGACACTTATCGAGCCCGAGCCGGATATAATGAAGACAGCACCGCCGGCGCCTCCTCCGCCGCCGCCGCCAGAGCCGTTTCCGTCGCCGCCCTTGCCACCCGCGCTCGCAGTAAAATTACCAATCGTACTGCCGCTTCCGGTGACGAGCGCATTCCCTGCGCCGCCGCCACCGCCACCGCCGCCGCCATCGCCGGCCGCCACGCCGGCGCTGCCATCGCTGCCCGCTGTCGTATCGCTGCCCGCGGCGCCACCCGCGGCGCCATTGTCGCCTGTTCCGCCAACGCCGCCACCAGTGCCGGCGCCGAAAAGTCCGGGCCCCCTGCCGGCGCCGCCGCCGCCACCGCCCTGTCCCGCCGCCACCCCCGGTGCACCGTTGCCACCCGCGGTCGTCGTGCTGTCTGCGCCACCCGATCCGGCATTGCCGCCGCCATCGCCACCCGCGGCGAAGGTGGAGACGACGCCAACAACGAGGGAGGTGGAGACGATCGCGCCGACAAGTGCGGTGCTTGCGAGCAAGCCGCGCCGGCGCACTTTCGGGTCGGAAGTGGTTCTTGTTGGCAATTCTTTTCCAGCCCGCAGACCCAACTGCGCTTCCAAACAGAGATGTGAGCGCGCCAATCGGAGGCCGCGCCGGTCAAGCTGACCAACCGGCTGCTGTCCAAGCGCGTCCAGTCGGGGCGAAAGATATCGCCGGGTCGATTCACGAGCGATACGGCAGATGTCGTATTTCGTCGCCGGCAGGCAGGCCAATGTCGAAGGGCCCGCCCAGCAGATGGTGGCGTGGAGATCAGCGCCGAGACACAATCGCAGCCGTGGCGGGACGATCGCCAAGCTCGGGGCAGTCACACATCCTTCTAGCGACCACTATCGATCGATTCCTTGCCGCCGACGCAGGCGGCAACGATCGCTTCGTGCAATTCCTCGCCGGTGACCGGCTTGTGCAGAATGCGATGACCGCCGGCGGTGGCTTCCCGGATGCGCGACGGCGAGGTATCTCCGGTCACGATGACGGCGGGGACCGCGCGGCCGAGATGGGCGCAGAGAGCCTCGATCGCATCCAGCCCCGTAGCACCGTCTCCGAGGCGATAGTCGGCGATGATCAGATCGACCGGCGCATCGCCGGCCACCATCGCCGCTGCATGAATCTGTTGCACCTCGGCGGCAGATCGGCCGCCATACACGCGATGCCCCTGGAGCGTGAGCAACTGCACCATGGTATCGAGGACATCCCCTTCGTCTTCCACAACCATGATGCTGACGGCGATGCCTGCGGGCGATGCCTTGTTATCGGGCAAAGGAGTTGCCACCGCACTGGCTTGCGGAACCGTCACCGAAAACATCGAACCGCGCCCGGTGACGGAGACGAGCTTCAGGGGATGTTGAAGCAGCAAGGCGGTGCGGCGAACGATGGCGAGGCCGAGGCCAAGGCCTAGCGTGCGATCCCTCGCCGGGTTCTGCAATTGCACGAACTCCTCGAAGACCATTGCTTGCTGATCTGCGGGGATGCCGGGTCCGGTATCCCATATCTGGATTTCCACCGCAGCGCCGCGCCTGCGGCAGCCGAGCAGAACGCCGCCGGATCCCGTGTATCGAAAGGCGTTCGACAGCAGATTGCCCAGGACCCGCTTCAGCATCATGGGATCGCTGTCCACCTTCAGACTGCTTTCAACAACGCGCCAATCAAGGCCGCGATCCTTCGCCACTGAAGCGAATTCGTTGCTGAGATGGTCGAACAGTTGGGACAGATTCACCGTCTCCCTCGCAACAGTGACGACGCCGGCATCAAGCCGGGAGATGTCGAGCAACCCATTCAGAAGGGCGCTGAGGTTGCCGACAATGGATTTTGCCTTGCCGGCCAGATCGCGTGCATCGCCGGATTGGACAGCGCCGCGGTGACCCAGCGCCGCGAGCGTGGCGATCAGCAGACTCAAGGCATGGATCGGCTGGCGCAGGTCATGACTGGCGGCCGCAAGGAAACGCGTTTTGGCACGATCAGCGGCTTGTGCGCGGTCGCGTTCTTCCTCAAGGTGACCGACGAGCTCGACATTTTCCAGGCGCAACCTGATGGACTCGCGCAGCATGCGGTACGTTGTGCGGCAGTAATAGAAATTGATGGTCACAAGCCCGGCAAGCAAAGAGAGATATGCGCCGGAGATGTCACCTCCATTGGTGATCGAGCGCACCGTGATCGGCAGCACCGTAGCGATGATCGAGCCGACGAGAGCAGGCGGAAACGCCGAGAGCGACGGCACCGTGCCGCAGATCAGACCGGTCAAGACAATGACGGTGAATGAAAAAAGAACAGGCTCCTGGGGAAGGAACCCAACCCAGCCGAGCATTCCCCACAGCAGGCCTGACACGCAGGAAAACGCAGCCGCAAGCCAGGCCCATCGCAACACGGACCCAGGCTCTCGATCTCGGCTGAAGAACCGGCGCGCGGCCAGGACGCGTGTGGCGGTGAGCAGATACACTGCACTGAGCCATCCGATCAACCAGCTCGCCGATACCGTGCTCCTCAGGACGTACGCCGCCGCCAGGGAGATGAGGATGTTGGCGACCACCACCCCATAGGAATTGCGATACAAAAGCTCGACGAGCGCCGCGCGTATCTTGTCTTCTTGCATCGAAACCTCTCCGCGCGCCGGCAGATGCGGCGGCTTCGTTTGCGAGTTGCCGTTGCGCTAGCCCGCTGGAAGGCCGAGACGAACCGCGTAGGCAGTCAATTCGGCGCCGCTGTGCAGATCGAGCTTCCGCATGAGATTCTCGCGATGTTTCCGGGCGGTCAGCGGGCTGATGCCGAGACGGCTGGCGATGTCGCGGTTGGTTGCGCCGTGAGGGATCATCCCCAGGATTTGCCGCTCGCGCCTTGTCAGCGCGACCGGAGACATTATCGCAGCCGTGGGCTCCGGGGTTTCATTCGGGCCGTCATGCTGGTCCACCGCAAAGCGAACCTCCTCCGCCACATAGGCATTGCCTCTTTTGATGGCATCGATGGCAGAGATGAGTTCGGAAGGATCGCCGCTCTTGGTCAAATAGCCATTCGCGCCTGCGGAGAAAGCGGCCCGGACGGAACGTGGTTCAACATTGGCGGTGAGGACCAGAACGCGCAGCTCCGGCCATTCGGCTTTCAGGTTGGCGATGAACTGAAATCCGCTCACACCGGGCATGCCGAGATCGAGTATGAGAAGATCGGCGGAGCTTTCGTTCAGCAACCGGTGAACGGCTTCACCGTCCGCCGCCTCTCCACTGACTGCAAGCCCGTCCACGGTCGACAGAAGCTGCTTCAGGCCTTCCCGAACGACGGCGTGATCGTCAGCAATGATCGTCCTCACCAGTCCACCCATGTATCGCACCCGCCCATAACGGCCTTAAGATCTCAATCAACGCCAAGCCAGGATCTGGATCCACAAATCTATTTGCCAGATCACTTTAATGCGAAATACGCCACCTGCCGTATTTTTTGCACGTGGTCGCTTCGGTAATCTCGCTGCGGTTGCTCACCTTAAGATTGCCGCGTCGGGTTTAACCGATCAGCTTTGATGAAAGTGGAGATTGAATATGACCAATAGGCAGGACACAAATTCGAAAGCGCCGGCCGAATCGACCGAAAGCCTCAAGGATGCCGCTCAGAACAAGGCACCCCAGATCTCGACGTCTGAAAAGGATGCACTCAACGACAGCTCGCTGGACGATGTGTCCGGCGGTCGCGTGCCTCCCACCCACGGGGCATGGTGACGTTCCGGGCATGATGGCCTGGTTTGGCATGTCCGCTTCGCTCCATTCCTGGGAAGCGGACATGATTGGTTTTTGAGCACACAGCTCAGAGACCGCGGTCCCTTCGGACCGCCATATCCCCGAAATTCACCGAGCGCAGGGTTCCGACGTCGGGTTTGACTGATCAACATAGATCAAAGTGGAGATTGAAGATGACCAATGGGCAGGATGCGAATTCAACGGCGACGGCGGAGCCTCTCGGGAGCAGCAAGGACGCCGCTCAGAACAACGCATCCCAGATCTCGACGACGGCAGATGGGCTGAGCGATAGCTCCCTGGACGATGTGTCAGGCGGCTCTTGGCCGTTCAGTTCAGCAGCGCGAGCCTCCTACTCGGTCAACGGCCCAGGGGGTTAGCGAGCAGCTACAACGTCGAATACAACACTTGCATTGATGAATTTGGAGATTGAGATGACCGACACGCAGGATACGAATTCAAAAGGTGAAGCCGAAGCTCTCAAGGACACGGCTCAGAACAATGCATCCCAGATCTCGACGGCGCCTGACAAGGATGCGCTCGTCGACAGCTCCCTGGACAAAGTGTCGGGCGGTGGCTGGCCGTACGCAACGATGAGTTCTGCTCAGGTCAGTCCGACCATCTGACTTTGAGCAACGGCGGGATCGGTTTGGATCTTGCCGGGCCTTTACAGTGACCGATGCTCCTGCGGGCAGAGCATTGGTCATTTCGTTCTTGTTGGCTGCTGCACTTGGCGCAAACCGGACTCTGTAGAACGTCAAACTGCCGTGGATGAACGTTCCGACGGAGCTGACGCCAGTCCACGCGACCGCGCTCTTCGGATGAATGCGGGGTGGCCACGGAGGACGCAATCATGCGCGCAGTGTTCGGGCACGCAATCGAAAGACCCGGAAAAACAGCACCCAAAGCAATCGGTGTGGGCTTCAAGGCGCCCAACGAGCTTGCGTTGCCCACCTCATCGAAGCCCGACCCACGCCTTGTCGCCTTGGTCAGGATACTCGCGCGGCAGGCCGCGCGAGACTTCTATTCACGCCCCATGGGCCGGCCGGGACTGTGCGGCCTCGCCTCCCTCACACTGTTCGACGACAAGGATGATCGGATTGCGCGTCAACGATCCGTCCTCCTCCCCAACATCAAGGAATACGCAATCGTCGCTGTTTGCCCGACGCGCTTATGCATTCCGCAACTGGTTGCGGGTGATTTGAACCTACGAAAGCAAATCATTGATTTTGCTAGGGCAACGGTTCGATCTTAAAAACAAAAACCCAGCAATCCATTGAGGTTGCTGGGTTTTCAGTATCAATCTTGGTTGCGGGGATAGAATCTGAACCTATGACCTTCAGGTTATGAGCCTGACGATAGCCTAAATTCTTATTCAACACGCTGGCCCGCGCGCCAGCCCATCTCCCAGAAGTCTGCCTCGAGTCGGGCGGCTTCCTTGAAGATCGCAATCAGTTCTGCCTCGCGGGCCGGCGTGGCGTAGAGATCGGCGAGACGCTCCAGGTGCGCCCGCGCCTTCGCCGCGCCCTCCTGGTATGGCTCGCCGGCATACTCGGCGATCCAAACGCGATAGATTCATCTCGACATCAAGGATGGCCGAGAGGCCGGCCGCCGCTTCACGCATGTCGGCAAGCTTGGGCGACTTGTAGACCGAGAGCGCGTAAGCGCGAGCAAACTCGATGAGGAACAGGTAGTCCTGAGCAAGGTAGTAACGAAACGCCGCTTCGGCGAGCGAGCCGTCTGCCAACCCGTTCGTGAAGGGATGCTCGGTGTAGGCCCGCCACTCGGCGGATGCTTCTGTCTTTAGACGCTCGAAGAAACTCACGATCTTTTTCGCCTGGCTTGCTTTCCCATGAACGTCTTTGGCTCGCTACCGATAGCGCGTTGCGAACCGGGTTGAGGCTGACCTTGACAGGCCGCCGCGATCAGCCGGCACCATGGCGCACGAAATTCGCTTGCCGTCGGTCGCCGGGACTGTCTTGCGTTCTCACGTTATCACCAACAGCATATGCCCTAAATCCAAGTTTCAACTGCGGACGAACCGCACCAGTTTCGCACCAGAAACAACCCGCACGAAGCGCAACGAACGTGGCCGAATTCCACGTAAAGCGCAGGAAAATCAACGGCGGCGGCCATTATCCCGCCGCTCATAACGGCGTGGTTGCTGGTTCGAGTCCTGCCGCACATATATCGGGAAATTGCCCGCGCTAGATTTTTGACTAGGCTCCTTCGCCCTGCGGCTCTGAAGGCGCCATTACTTCGTACGCTTGAACGCCGCGTGATAGCTCGCCACTAGGCGTACTTCTTTTCTGCTCAGCCTGCTAAGGTGCTCTTCTAGTCAACCGCAACTGCGGCTGCCCAGCTAAAGTCATAGTGAGCGCCCAACAACTTCATTGCGACAACAGCGACAAGAACGCAGATGATTTGCAACAACGTTCTCGTCGAGAACACTCTATTGAAGAGCGTCATGATGCCGCCTTCTAGCGCTGGTGACCGAGCCGGATTCCAAGCTTGAGCGCCTTTTGGCGGAGTGAGCCTTCGGAGCGCTTTGTGAGCTTCGCAATTTTTGCAACCGGAGTCTTCGCTTTCGAATGAGCGCGCAGCTCCTTCACGTCAGCCTTTGTGTATTCGCGACGCACTGGTTTCTTCTTCGTAGCCGTCTTCTTTGCCTTCTTCGTCACTTTTAGCTCCTCGATTCGAGAGTGGGCGTACTAGCACAGCCGCATTGAGGCGCAACTCTCCATCAGTTGACTCTATAGGCTGGTCCGTGAACTCGCTCATGATGTCAGTTTTGCCGGCGATTTGATGCCGGAGAGATTCGGTCCCTGCCCGAGGTTCAAGCACGCATTGATGCGCTGCTGGCGGCGGGTATGACCACCAGTGCTGCCAAATTCATCCACGACGAGCGCGGCATCCAGACGCTTGGAAAGGCCCCGGGCCGGGCGCTGGCGCGCCTTCACGCCGACTTTCGTCTTTTCTTTGCACACGGGGCGAAGTGAGCACGGGGACGGCGTGTTACGAACTTGCCAACAGCGCATACGGTCTGTCCCATTTCTACGCTACAGCGCGCAGGAGTTAGTCGCGGCATCAGAGAGCCCTTTGTTTGGCACCGCAGGCGACATAGATCGACGCATTCGGGCAATTGGGCTACGCGCAGATGGCGTCGAAACAAGTCAGCATGAACCTCATCAGCTACCACAAAAGCAGTGCCTTCCTGGTAACCCCGCATCGACACCAAGGTCGCGCCATGGAAGTGCCTATGCCGATCTCGCTCAGCGGGACTTGATCCGATTGTGGCGGAAAATCATCGAAGCACACGCAGGAACCGTGGTTGACAATCATGACAACAAGCGGCGCCGGCTCGTCGAGTTCAAGGATGGTTGCCGCTATGGCAAATTCGGAAAGGCAAAGGCTTATGAGCTGCTGATCGCCCACGAGAGGATCAGGGCCTACAAGATGGGAGGTAAGACCATGATCGACCTCGACAGCGTGGATGAATATCATGCTTCGCTGCCGAGGGTCGAAGCGAGAGCAAGCTAGACCGCCGATCTGCGCAGCGGGACGGCGGGCGCACCGTCGCGCAGGCTGTCGAGGCGATCAGTCCAACGCTGCATTAAACGCATGCGTCCGGCCCAATAGGCAGCACAGTTATAGATCCGCGGATCTTGTTCTTGTCGGCCCCTGCCAAGCCGGCGCCGCACAACCTCGTCGCGCCACCAGCGCTTCTCTCTCAGAGTCGTGGGCGAGTTGGACTTCCACTACAACGCCGTCGAACGCGACCTCCTCGTTGAGCGGGGCCGACGCGGTCGAGTGGAAACCGTGCGCGCAATGGTCACCGCCGGGGCAGTATCGCAGCCCATGTCCGCAGAGCCGCGTTCGGTGTGTTGTCGGACATTGGCACGCCATCGTCATTGGACGTCCAGCAGATCGCGGATCAGCGGCGCACGATCAGCGCATTTGGCGTCGGTCTCGCGTCCAGGCAACAGAGTCGCCCCCGAAATCGTCCCAGCCTCCGGCATTTTCGAGTCAGAGCCAGGTTCGATTCCGGTCGGGACATTGTGGAGACCGGAACGGCATGGTGCCTGCCCTGCTGCCGGGGAGCCTGCTGTTTTATTTTTGCCACCTAATACGGCACGTCTGCTTGTTGGTATTTCTGTTGGTATCGGCAACAATCGACGACAGAAACTTGCGTGAATTCAGGTAGTCATTCAGCACTGCCGCAAGATCTCCCCAACCTATCATGAACGCATGGTCTGGGGTCAGGGCGATGGCTCCGGGCTGCGCTGTGTCGACAGCGCCGTGGGGCGCATCGGTCAACTGGCCTGCTGGGAGCACTACAACCCGCTGGCCCGCTATGCCCTGATGGCCGATGGCGAGCAGATCCACTCGGCCATGTATCCCGGCTCGTTCGCCGGCGACGGCTTCTCCGAGCAGATAGCCATCAATATCCGCCAACACGCGCTGAAGGCCGGGTGTTTCGTTGTCTGTGCGACAGCGTGGCTGAATGCCGAGCAGCAAGCCCGGATTATGAAGGACACCGGTAGCAGAATCGAGCCGATTTCCAGCGGCTGCTTCACCGCGATCGTCTCTCCAGAGCGTAAACTCATGGGCGCACCGCTGCGATCGGGCGAAGGCGAGGTTATTGCCGATCTCGATTTCTGGGCCATCGACAAGCGCAAGCGCGAACGCAAACCGCACCCGGCGATCGCTTCCGTCGATGACGTCGCGGATATCGATGATCGGCGACGCGTCGTAAATGCGCAGTGACCAAGAGCCTTGGCGGTGGCGCGAGGCGTTCGCGACGCCGGTGCGGTGGCTGGAGATTTCTCAGAAGACATTCGGGGCGGTGCTTGCCGCCTAGGCAACGCAGCGAGGTATTTGGCATGCTTTCTTACTCCAGATGGATCGCGGTCGCCGCCATGGCCTCAACCTCGGCAACTGGCCTGGCAGCAGAAACGACATTCAAAGCCATGGGAGAAGCTTGCGGCTTTCGAATACTCCCTAATGCTTTGCGATTCCGTGATCTCGTAAACGAAAACAACTATGCGGCAGCATCGAAGCTGTTTCTCGATAATCAGTCGATCGGCGTTGCCCGAATTTTGACGAGGAACGACGTTGTCAGCTTAGAAGATCAATCTGCAGGCATGTCGTGTGTGAGGCGAACGGGAGAGCCCGTTTTGCTACTGGATGAGCACGGAGGACTTCAACGTGCTGGTTGGCCACCCTCAGCAGAGTCCTTAACCGGGGAGTCGACATGACGACCAGTGCACCCATCAATTCCGCGACCTCACGACGCCATCTGCTCCTCGCTGGTGGCGGTGTTGTGGCGGCTCTCGGCCTCCCGAAGGTGACGCTCGCCAAGACGGCGAGCGATGCCAAACCAGCCGCCCACCACGCTTCTCACAAAGGATCTGATCACATGTCGACGGTAACGATGAAAGACGGCACGACGATTTACTACAAGGACTGGAGCGCCGGTCCGGTCATGACCTTCTCCCATGGCTGGCCGCTCACCGCCGATGCCTGGGACGCCCAGATGCTGTTCCTGCAGAACAACGGCTATCGCGTCATCGCCCATGACCGCCGCAGCCATGGCCGATCGGACCAGACATGGACCGGCAACGATATGGATACCTACGCCGATGATCTCGCGGCCTCCTTGAAACACTTGACATCAAGGGCGCGACGATGGTCGGTCATTCGACCGGCGGTGGCGAGGTCGCCCGTTATGTCGGCCGTCACGGCACGTCGCGTCTGTCGAAAGCGGTTCTGATCTCCGCGGTGCCTCCGCACATGGTGCAGACACCCGCGACAGCGCCTATGAGTGTCTTCGACGGCCTCCGCGCGAGCCTGGTAGCCGATCGGGCTGGGTTTTTCAAAGAACTGGCGATTCCGTTCTTTGGCTATAACCGCCCCAACGCGAAGATTTCGCAGGGCCAGATCGATTCTTCTTGGCTTCAGGGCATGATGGGAAGCCTCCAGGGCGAGTACGACTGCATCAAGGCCTTCTCCGAGACCGATTTTACGGATGATCTCAAGAAGATGACCATCCCAACCCTGCTCCTGCAGGGCGATGACGATCAGATCGTTCCTATCGACATTGCCTCCCGGCGCTCGGTGAAAATTCTGCCAAACGCAAGCTTGAAGGAATATGCTGGCGCTCCGCATGGCATGTGCGTCACCCACGCGGACCAAGTGAACGCAGATCTGTTGGCTTTCCTCAAAGGATGACGGGGCGACGTCATATTCCCGATCGACCCGCGGCTTTGAGGCTTCGTGGTGCGGCAATGCATGTGCATTCCAATGCGAGGCGAAGATGAACGCGACACAGCAAGAACTTCCGATCCTCGTGACCGGGGGCGGCGGGGCGGATCGGCTCGGTGGGCCGTATGGTGACAGAGCTGCTTCTCGCTCACGGAGTCCGGGTACGGGCACAGGTTCGGGTTGACGACGAGCGGGCCGCCACACTGCGGGATCTAGGCGCCGAGGTCGTGGTCGGCGATCTGCTCGATCTTACGGCAGCACATCGGGCGATCGAGGGGTGCGAACGTCTTCTTCGGGATGTCGGTCTCGCCGAGCTATCTCGAAGCCGCTGCCAACGTCGCTGGCGTTGCAAAGCACCATGGCGCGAAGGCATTCGTCAATCTCTCCCAGATGACCGTCAACGAGATGGACATCTTCAACACGTCCGCCAGCCCCAACAAAAGCAGCATTGGTTGGCGGAGCAGATATTGTCCTGGTCCGGGCTTCCAGTAGTGGAGGTAAGACCAACTGCGTTCATGGAAGGACTTTTCCTTCAAAGCGTCACGGGCGTTACCATGCAGAATAAGATTATGGCGCCCTTGGGAAAGGGAAAGAACTCAGCGATTGCCGCCTTCGATGTCGCTCGAGTGATCGCTGAAATTTTGAGCGATCCCACAGAGCATATCGGCAAGACCTATCACCTGACCGGCCATGTTTCGCAGGACTTGGACGCGGTCGCACGCGAGTTCTCGGCCGCGCTTGGCCGTACGATTTCGTATGTTGACGTTCCGCCCGAGATGATGAAGGACCAACTTGCCGCCTTCGAGATACCACCTCATGTTATCTCGCACGTCGTGACAATGGCCCAACTCCATCGGGACAACAGGTACGATCGGTTCAGCAAGGATGTCGAAGGGCTGACCGGCATACCCCCGATGAGCGTTCGAGAGTTCGTGCAGAAGAACGCGTATGCGTTCGCACCGGTCGCGCCTTCGAGCGCGGCTGAATAATCACGACGCCGTAACCGGAGTACGTCGTCGCATTGGAGCGTGGTTGCGGGGAGGCCAACCACCGATACCGACATTCGCTCCAGGTTGCGATTTGCGTCTAAGGCGTCTTGTGCCCTGGCTCGGGAACGTTGGGAAACGTTTCTCGCGATAGGCAGCAGCGTATGGAAGTGTCGAGTGGCTTGGTCAGTTCGGCGAATGTAGCCTCTACACCGAAAGCAGATTTGGAAGGTTCGAATCTGACCGCCACCGCCACGACGCGCAAGTACTATTTTGACTTCAACACCGCAATCGGTTGCCAGTCTTTGGGTGCATCCCTCCGTTGCAACTGCCTACAGCGTTCTAGCAGCACCTCGGCAGGTTGATCTTGCTGTCGGTCCCGCAGTACAGCCTCGAATTCAACTATCGCGCCAGTCAGGTCCCGATCTCGATATTTCGCGAGCCCTCGCTCATAGTGTGCTATCCAGGATGCGCGGCGGCTCGCTTCGCGTTCCTCTGAAAGATCAACCAGTTCGTAAACGGCTAGCCCCTCTTCCCGTCCATAGACCGCGATGCTGTCGATTTCGCGGGTGATGATCGCGCCGCGCGCCAGGCGTTCGGTCTCTTCGCCGATCAGGATTTGCGTACCGTAGCTCTTGTTGGCGCTCTCGAGCCGGCTCGCGACATTCACGGCATCGCCGATGACGGTGTAGTTCAGGCGCAGCTCTGAGCCGATATTGCCGACCAGCATGCGGCCGGAATTGATACCGATCCGGATCTGGAGCGGCTTGCCCTGGTCATCGACCAAGCCGGAGTCCTCGATCGCCTGGCGGCAGGCCAGCGCCCCGCTACAGCACAGTAGCGCGTGATCGGGCTGCGGCTGCGGCGCGCCCCAGAACGCCATCACGGCATCGCCGATGAACTTGTCGATGGTGCCGCCATTAGCGACGATGGCCTCCGAGGCGAGATCGAGATAGCGGGACAACAGCGGCACGACGCGATCGCCCATGCGTTCGGACAGGCCGGTAAAGCCGGCGATGTCGATGAACATCACGCTCAGCTCCTGAATGGCGCCGCCGGGCTTTGCCTCGACGCCCTGGCGCAACAGCCCGCGGACGAGATCGGCCGGGATGAATTTGCGGAAGGCGGACAGCCCCGCAGCCATCTCAGCAATGGCCCCGGACAGGCTCGCGATCTCCTTGAGCCGCGAGGGATGCCGGCGGACCAGCTCCAGCGCAAAGGTCTCGACGTGGCGGATCTCGCCAACGACGCGGGACAGGGGTGCTGCAATCACCGTACGTGCCAGCACCGCCGAAGCCAACGCCGCGAATACCGCGCCCACGGCAAGGCCGATGATCAATCGTCGCAGCGTCGTCTCGACTGGTCCGAGAAACTCGGCCTCTGGAATGACGGTTGCAAGCCGCCAGCCGGGAAACGGCAACGGCGTGAGCGCGACTTCATAGGCTGCGCCGCCTGAGGTAAGCCGGCTTCGCCAGGCCTCCTTGCGGCCCTCGGCGCCGGCTTTTGCCAGCGCCATCTGTGCCAGCGGCAGCAGCTTCTGCTCGCCACGCGTGGGATGCAATTCGTCGGCGTCCTTGTCCGGCGCCGCCACGAGCTCGCCGGCGCCATCGAAGATGAATGCGGTTCCGGTATGGCCGACCTCGAGCTGCGACAGAAAACGCGCGAGCCTCGTGTATTCGATGATGACTGCAAGCACACCCTGACGCTCCTGGTAGACGTCGATCGGCCCGGCATACGCAATCGACGGCCGCTCTCCGATCGGGTGATCGGCGACTTTGAACCACTCCGGCTCCTCCGCCTTGAGACCGGTCTTGAACCAGGTCCGTTCGGCGACGCGAAAATCGGTCGGCTCGAAACGGCGGTTGGCGAATTCGATATCGCCCGGTACCACGTCATATTCGTCGATCCGGCGCTGGCCGGGATGATCGGTCAG
This sequence comes from Bradyrhizobium sp. LA2.1, assembly GCF_040547725.1. Classification (NCBI taxonomy): domain Bacteria; kingdom Pseudomonadati; phylum Pseudomonadota; class Alphaproteobacteria; order Hyphomicrobiales; family Nitrobacteraceae; genus Bradyrhizobium; species Bradyrhizobium sp. LA2.1. The sequence goes on along the minus strand of NZ_JBEPQI010000012.1, from coordinate 102,494 downwards.
CGAGATCTCCATCATTTCCATGCGGCGGTCGCCGAGCTTGTGAGCGGCGAAGAACGCGCCGTCGGGCCAGCCGAAGGCGACCCAGGAGATCGTCGCTTGCGACTGCAATTGCGACAGGAACACGAATTCGCGCTTGTCCGCCTCGCGGGTGTCGAGCACGTTTTGCAGGAACAGCGTGCGAATGGCGGTGTGGGCGGCACGCGCCTCGTCGACGATCGCGGAGACCTCCTTGCGGACGGCGGCCACGATCTGCGCGTTGATGGTCGAGGCCAACTGCCGGCTGGTCGCCTCCGCGGTCCGCCACCACAACAGGCTGGACAGTGCCGCGGTCAGCAGGATCGCGGTCAAGACCAGCGCCGAGACCGCAAGTCGGATGCTGACCGTGAGCCGCTTGGCGACCGGTTGAAGCGGGTTGGGGCCATATCGTCGTCCGGGACTGGCCATCATTGTTGTTTCCACTCCGCAAGCTGGGGCGATGGCGACGCCAACTGGTATGGCTATACGCGGTGCGCGCCCGTTCGTTACATCTCGCAAATGCCCGAAGCCCCCTCCAATGCCCGCTGGCTAACGTCTCGATAGGGATAAGGCATTGGCCTTGTCCGGCCGCTTCCCCGCTAATCCGCCCCAAGCGCACCCTGTCGTGCGCGGCGCGCAACGGTCTCACAGACTCGTGAGCGGCTGACCCGGTAACGAAGGCTGCAGCGGGAACGAATGAGGCCATGCGCCTTCGCCTGTCGAGGCGAAGCAACCCCGAGAGGAGAATTCTCATGTCTGCCAAAACCACCATCAGTTCGCTCGTCCTCGCCGGCGCCGTCTCCACCGCGCTCGCGACACTGGCCTCCGCCGCCCCCCTGACCAAGGCGGAGGCCGATGCGGCCGTCGCCGCCAAGAAGGAGAAGTGCTTTGGCGTCGCGCTGAAAGGCCAGAATGACTGCGCGGCGGGACCGGGCACGACCTGTCAGGGCACCTCGACGGTCGATTTCCAGGGCAACGCGTGGAAATTCGTCCAGGGCGGCACCTGCACTAGTATCGAACTGCCGGGCGGCAAGAAGGGTTCGCTGAAGCCGGTTTGACACGGCAATTCAACACATCACCACAACAGCGGAGGGAGCGACATGAACGCGGCGATCAAGGCTCGGGCGTCTGCGACTATTCCCCTCCGCTTTTCCTTGCCCCTCGGCGGCGTCGCCGGGACGAGCTTCAAGCACGAGCATCTCGGCGCAATTATCGGCGAGGGTCCGCAGCGCGGCTTCTTCGAAGTCCATGCCGAGAACTATATGGGCGCGGGCGGTCCGCCGCATCGAACGCTGGAACGCCTGCGCCGCGATCATCCAGTCTCGGTGCACGGCGTCTGCATGTCGATCGGAGGGCCAGAGCCGCTCGACCGCGCGCATCTGGCGCGCTTCCGCGGTCTTGTCGCACGCTATCAGCCGGCGCTGGTGTCCGAACATCTGGCGTGGTCGACGCATGAGACCAGCTATTTCAACGATCTTCTGCCCCTACCTTACACACAAGCGACGCTCGATCGCGTCTGCGATCATATCGACGAGGTGCAGGAGGTGATCCGGCGACCGATCCTGCTGGAGAACCCGTCGACTTATGTCGCGTTTCGCGCTTCGACCATGAGCGAGACCGATTTCATCCGCAGCGTCGCACAGCGCACCGGGTGCGGCCTTTTGCTCGATATCAACAACGTCTTCGTCTCCGCGACCAATCACGGCTTTTCGGCCTTGCAATATCTCGCCGACTTCCCGCTTGCGCGCGTCGGCGAGATTCATCTCGCCGGCCATGCCGAGCAGAGCGACGACGAAGGCGACGTGCTGCTGATCGACAGCCATGACGGTCCGGTTGCGGACGCCGTATGGAAGCTGTTCGAAATCGTCATCGCGCGCTGCGGCCCCATTCCGACGCTGATCGAGTGGGACAGCAAGATCCCGGACTGGCCGATCTTGAAAGCCGAGGCGGAGGCAGCCCAGGCAATCCTCGATTGCTGCGATACCGTGGGGGATCGCCATGCCGCTTGAGCAGCACGCCTCTTATGCGGCCGCCTTCGCGCCGGCGCTGCTCGATCCTGCGCACGAGGTGCCATCCGTCGTCACCGGGCCGAACGGCAAGGCGGCGGCCAAGCGCTACAACGTCTACCGCAACAATGTCACGGTCAGCCTGATCGACGCGCTCGCCGCGACCTATCCGGCGGTGCAGCGCATCACCGGGGCCGATTTCTTCCGCGCCATGGCGCGCTTCCACATCCGCGAGACACCGCCGACATCACCGCTTCTGTTCGAATACGGTCGTGATTTTCCGGCCTTCATCGAACGCTACGAATACGCGCAATCGTTGCCCTGGCTCGCCGACGTCGCCCGGATCGAACGGGCCTGGCTCGATGCCTATCACGCCGCCGACGCCGCGGCGTTTTCCCCGATCCCTTTGTCCAAAGTCGCGCCGGACCAATTGGCCGATCTCGTCTTCACGACGCACCCGGCGACGCGGATCATACGCTCGTCTTCCGCAGCGGTGACGATCTTTTCCGCCAACCGCGGGACGGAACCCGCAGGCACCATCGACGCCGCGACGCCGGAAGACGCGTTGATCACGCGACCGGACTTCGACGTCACGGTGCGACGGTTTCCGCCTGGCGGCGCGATCTTCCTGGCCTGCCTGACGTCGGGACGCCCTCTCGGCGAAGCTGCCGCGGCGGCGCTGGAGGATTTCCCGGCTTTCGACCTTGCCACCAACATCGCCGGCCTGATCGAGGCCGGCGCCTTCACCTCGGTGACTTCCGGAGACGCACGATGACGGAACAACGCATCGCGGCGGGCAGCGGCCAGCCATCGCTCGGGCACTTCGCCGAGAAGGCCAGTCACCTGGTCCAGACGATCGCCGCCCCGTCGATCGTCCAGCTCGTGCTGCGCGTGGCGCTGGCGGTGCCGTTCTGGCGCTCCGGCATTCTCAAATGGGACGGCTTCCTCAAGCTGAGCAATACCGCCGTGACTTTGTTCAGCGACGAGTTCATGCTGCATCTTCCGGGCGGCCCCTATCATTACCCGACGCCGACGGTGATGGCGTTCGTGTCGGGATGTGGCGAAATCCTGTTTCCGATCCTGCTGGTCCTCGGCCTCGGCACGCGGTTCGCGGCGCTCGGACTGCTGCTCATGACCGTCATCGTCGAGCTCACCGTGCCCGACGGCTGGCCAGTTCACATCACCTGGGCGGCCATGGCGCTCGCCATCATGGCTTACGGACCGGGGCGTGTCTCGCTCGATCACTTGGTGGGCAAACTTATGGTCTTGCCGGATAAATCGCGCGCTTAAAAATTGAATCCGTAGGTGCGCGGGCCAAGGTCGGATCTGCGCATCGGTCTCGCAGTGGAATAGCGGCGACCCAGTTTCACTTAGCTCGCAGGCTCGTCCCGCGTCAGAGCGAGCGATAGCGACCTTATTGCGGGCGCGGCGAGCAGAACCACCGGCGACATCGCTGCCCACGAAATCAGCCACGAGGCGAACCAATTCCAAAGGAAATGACCGGTTGCAATCGATGGATTGCTCGCGATCCCTGCGGCAATGAAGCAAGTCAATCCAGACTGGATGACTCCAAAAAACGAAATGGCTATAGCGCCGCGGAATAGCAAACATAGGTGGCCCAGACCTGATGCGGTGGGAGGCTATGCTACTTTTCTCACTTGCAATTTCAATAGGTTCAACCAGCCTCCGACTTCGAACAGCTGAACCGGCTGTGCGATCACTCCGCCGCCATCGGCATCTCTTCCATGTGCTCATGCAACACCACGCCTGACAGGGGGTCGAATTCGCCGACCCACGGCTTGCGTTCGAGCACAGACCTGGTGTGAGCATAGCCGGCGTCCCAGCGCCGCATGATGCCGGACGGGCTGAAGTCGATGTCCTTGGTGTGGGTCTCGTGATCGAGCTGCGGCGCGAGAAGCCGCACTACATGCATGCGGGTCGGGCAACCGTAGCTCATCAACTCGCGCACTGCCGGGTTGCTGCGCTCGCTTTCGGGAAGTCGCGCGGCCAACTGATTGATGACGTGGCGCAGGCGATGCGCCTGCTGCTGGCGCGCGATCTGGCTCGCAATCCGGCTGGAATATTGCACGTCCTTGTGCCGGTTCAGCACCTCCGCCATCGTGGTCGGCTCGGCGCCGACGGGATTCCACAAGTGCACCGCGAAGATCAGCGAGTTCTGGCGCGGGTTGTCGTCGAACACGGCCTCCGTCGGCGTGTTCGAGAGAATGCCGCCGTCCCAGTAGAACTCGCCGTCGATCCGCACCGCCGGGAAAGCCGGCGGCAACGCGCCGGACGCCATCACATGCTTCACCGTCAGTTCGCCATCACGGCTGTCGAAATAGCGCATCTGGCTGGTGCGCACATGCGCGGCGCCGACGGTGAGCCGCGGCGTGCAGCGATTGACCAGGCTGAAGTCGACGAGCTCGCGCAGCGTCTTCTCCAGCGGAACGGTCGAATAGAAGCCCGCGTGATCGGCGCCGAGCGGATAGGAATCACCGGCATGCGCCAGCGGGTTGGGCCGGAAGAAGCCAGGAATGCCGTTGGTGACGGTCGACCAGTAGGCGAGCTTCTCGTTGAAGCCCGGAAAGGCGGTGCGCAGATTCCAGATCGGATTCTGCTCCATCCGCTTCCAGAATTCTTTGAGCCGTGCGAGCCGGGCCTGTGGCTCATTGCCGGCGATCAGACTGGCGTTGATCGCGCCGATCGAGGTGCCGATGATCCAGTCCGGCTCGATTAGGGCTTCGTGCAGCGCTTGGTAGACGCCGGCCTGGTAAGAGCCGAGCGCGCCGCCGCCTTGCAGCACCAGCACGACCTGGCCCGGCAGGTCCGTTGACCTGATGCTCTGCGTATTGCCTTGCATGCCGTTCATGTTCTGCTCCCGGTGAGCTTGCAGCTGTCGAATATTCGCAAATCGCTGCGATTTGTTACGCGTGCCCATCAATGCGCGGTCCAGCCGCCATCGACCGGCAGCGCGGTTCCGGTGATTGAGGCCGCAGCCTCGGTCGATAGGAACACGGTGAGCGCGCCGAGCTCTTCCACCGTGGCAAAGCGCTTGTTGGGTTGCTGCGTGAGCAGCACGTCGCGGATCACCTGATTGCGGGAAATGCCGTGCGCCTTGGCCTGGCCGTCGATCTGCGCTTCCACCAGCGGTGTGTAGACATAGCCAGGGCAGATCGCGTTGCAGGTGATGCCTTCTTCGGCCGTCTCCAGCGCCGTGACCTTGGTGAGGCCGACGATGCCGTGCTTAGCCGCAACATAGGCCGCCTTGAAGGGCGAACCGACGAGGCCGTGAGCTGAGCCGATGTTGATGATCCGCCCAAAACGGTTCTGGCGCATTGCCGGTAGCGCCAGCCGCGTGGTGTGGAAGGCCGACGACAGGTTGATCGCGAGGATCTGGTCCCATTTCTCGACAGGGAATTGCTCGAGCGGCGCGACGTGCTGGATGCCTGCATTATTGACGAGAATATCGAGCCGGCCGGATTGTGCGACGGTGGCGGCGATCATCTCGGCGATCGAGTTCGGCCTGGCCATATCCGCCGGCGAAAAGCTCGCCTTGACGCCGAACTCGGCGGCGATCTGCTCGCGTACCTTCCCGATTTCGGCGAGAACGCCAAGGCCGTTCAGCACGACGTCGGCGCCGGCCGCGGCCAGCGCCCGCGCGATACCGAGCCCGATGCCGCTGGTCGAGCCCGTAACCAGAGCGACCCTGCCGGCAAGTGCCCGTAAGGACTGAGACGTCTGCGGTTTGAGGGGAATGTCCATGGCCGAAACCCTCCGTTGGCGATGGCCGGCCTGATGACCGACCTCTGACTTTCGCAAACTCTGAGGGATCGCCTGCTCAAACGGAAATGCCGGTTGGCTTCCGAAACCATACGTGGACGCTATTGCGGTTGGGATGTCATTCGCGGCCCCTATCGGGTAGATTCCGGGTCGATCTTGCCGGGAGCCAATCCATGGAAATGCACCAGGTCCGCTATTTCCTCGCGGTGGCGCAACTCTTGAATTTCACCCGCGCCGCCGAGGAGTGCAATGTGACGCAGCCCTCGCTGACGCGCGCCATCAAGCAGCTCGAGGCGGAGCTCGGCGGCGACCTGTTCCGCCGGGAGCGGCCGGCGGCGCAGCTGACCGAGCTCGGCCAACGCATGCATCCGCTCCTGAAGCAATGCTACGAGGCCGCGGCCGGTGCCCGGTCGCTGGCCTCCTCGTTCAAAAGCGGCGAAATCGGCGCGCTGCGCGTCGCGCTGACGCATTCGATCGATCTGGCGCTGCTCATTCCCCATCTCAACCAGATCAAGCGCCAGTTCAACCGGCTCGAATTCGGCTTCCTGCGTGGCTCGGGCCGCGAGGTCGCTGAATACTTGAAGAAGGGCGAGGCCGAGCTCGGCATCGCCGCCGAGATCGATGAGGCCTGGGAGCGGCTCGATGTCTGGCCGCTGTTCACCGAGGATTTTGAGCTCGTCGTCAGCAAGGGCCATCGGCTGGCAGCACACAGCAATATCGAATTCGACGATCTGCGCTCGGAGCAGTTGCTCAGCCGGAATTATTGCGAGCATGCCAAGCGCATCTCGGCGAGCCTGCGCGAGCACGGCATCGACGTCGATCACAGCCACGAGATTTCCTCGGAGCGCGATCTAATCGAGCTGGTCGAGGCCGACATCGGCGTCGCTATGGTACCGCACACCTCGCCGGTGCCGGCGAGCCTGAAGCGGGCTGCGGTTGCAGGACTGGACGCCCGCCGCACCGTCAATCTCTACGGCGTCGCCGGCCGCCAGCGCACCGCCGTCGCATCAGCCGTGATGCGCATGCTGCGCGGCGCGGACTGGCGCGAGATTGCGGGATAGCGCTTACCGACTCCTCTCCCCGCAAGCGGGGCGAGGTGAAGATCAATGCTCCCTGCTCGCCTGCTCCAGCGCCTTGAGCAGATCATCGATCTCCATACGCTTGCGGAAGTCGGGATCGACGAAGCGTGCTTTCACGAGGCCGTCGCGACCGACGACGAACACCGCCGGGATCGGCAACATCCAGCCATCATTGCCGTGAAAGCGCGCCATGTCCTGATAGGACAACAGCCGCTGGATCTCGGTTCCCAGCCAGATTGCAAGGTTAAGGGACAGTGCATAGCCGTTGTCGAGATCGGTCAGCACCGGGAACGGCGCGCCGGAATCCGCCTTGAAAGTTCCGGTGAATTCCTGCGTCTCCGGCATGATGGCAACGATGTGCGCGCCCATCGCCCTGATGCGGTCTTGCGCCTGGATCACCGCGCGCACGTTCAGCCGGCAAAAAGGGCACCAATGGCCGCGAAAGAACATGACCGCCACCGGGCCGCGCGCGAGCAGCGACGGCAGCGTGACCAGCCGCCCCTTGTGGTCGGGCAACATGAAGGGCGGCATCACCTCGCCCGGACGCGGCGCATCCTCGCCGCCGCCGTTCTCGGTAAGTCTTGCCACTAGGCGATCGACCGCCTCGCCATAGGCCGGAAAGATCTCGCGCCCGGCATCGGCATAGGCTCGAAGCCGCTCGTTCAGCGTTCCCTCCATGTCACGGCAGCGCTGGAAGGCAAGCTTGAGCCGTTCGGCATCGACTGGTGAAAGGGACGTCATCTTCCGCTCCGGCACAGGAGTTGGACCTATTATTTCGCATTTCGGCCGCCCCGCAAGGGGCGACCATCGCGCGAGGCGCTATAGTCAGTTCACGTAAAAATTGCCGGTCGGATCGAGCCTGCCGGAGGTGTAGTAAAGCGAGCCGTTGTCCATGAAGAACACCGTATTCTCGGGCACCTTCTTCGCGTGCTTCATCATGGACTCGTGGTTCTTCTCAGTTGAGGCCAAGGCCATGGCCGACATTTTGCCCGGCCCATCATAGAGATAGGCCATACCGGACTTGAACTCCCACGGCGTCTGCGCGAATGCGGCTGTGGCGATCACAAATGCGCCGGCGGCGATGAGGCTCTTGGGCAGCTTCGTCATTGGATGTTCCTCCTGACATGAACGCCCGCTGATCGGGCGCTCTGCCATCGAATGCCCGTTCACAGAGGAACGGAAATGCCGATGCCCAATCGGTTTGATAGCCGCTGCCTATCGCGCACGCGATAGCGTGGGGCTATCGCCTCAAGAGCCAGACGGCATTTCACCTCCTTGAAGTCGGCGCCCATCCTGCACGCAATCCCAAGCGGCCCATTTAGAGGAGGAAACGCCATGAATCGTCTCATCACCTCACGTCTTACAAATTTCGCGACCTCGCTTCTGCTGTTGTTCCTCTTGTTTTCGGCAGCGACATCCGTCGCGCGGGCCGACAGCGATGATGGCATCGTCCGCCTGAAGAGCGCGGTACCAATGTCGGAAGCGATCAACCGCATCAAGTCGGACATTGCCGCCAAGGGCATCAAGTTCTTCCTGGAGGTCGATCAGTCGAAACTTGCCGCTGACGCCGGCATCAAGCTCCGGCCTTCCACCCTGCTCATCTTCGGCAATCCGCCGCTCGGTACTCAATTCATCACCGCTAACCCCAACGCGGGGCTGGACTGGCCGGTTCGCCTGCTGCTCACGCAAGACGACAATGGCGACGTCTGGGCCGTATGGACCGATTTCGATTGGATCGCCAAGCGGCACAACATCGGGAATCGCGAAGCGCAGTTCAAGATGGCGACCATGGTGGTCAAGTCCATCACCTCCACCATCACAACCAAGTAGCACGCAGCGAAGAATGCCCCGGCGTCGGACCGCATCGAAAGCGCGGCCCGGTCGCCCAAGCGACGCTCTCATTCGGCATTGGAGACCCGTCCTATGACCAGCGAGACATTCGACGTGGTGATCCTGGGCGGCGGCAACGCCGGCCTTTCGGTCGCGATGATTGAGCCTCGCGATCTTGGCGGCACTCGCCCTAACCGTGGCTGACACCCAAGAAGATTCTGAACGCGGCAGGTCAGGCCCTGCACGACATCGAACGCGCGTCCGCTCATGACATCACGGTCGGTAAACCCTGGCTTGATTGGGCCGCGCTGATCGACCGTGAGAAGGCGATGATCAAGGATATTCCTACGAACCTCGCCCGCGCGATGGCGCGCCGGAACGTCGACGTGATCGGGGGCCATGGCGCCGTCGTCGCCTCCAACGCAATCCGCGTCGGGCGATCGCGTGCTCGAGGCCCGGCATGTCGTGATCGCCACCGGATCCAAGCCGCGATCGCTGCCAATTCCTGGCGCCGAGCACATGATCACCTCGGACGAGATGCTGAGCGATCACGAGCTGCCGGCATCCGTGGTCTTCATCGGCGGCGGCGTGATCTCGTTGGAATTCGGTCATGTCTTTGCACGCGCCGGTGCCGCGGCGGTTCTCGAGGCGCTGCCGCAGCTCCCCCCGGCGATGGACCTTGATGCGGTCGCGCAACTGCAGGCGGAGAGTGAGCGGATCGGCATCAAGATCAGGACCGGCGTCGCCGTCCAGCGGATCGAGGCGGCCGGCGGTTGGCTTCGGGTGGTCTTCACCCATGGTGGTATCGAACAGTCATTCGAAGCCGATCGTGTTGTCAACGGCGCCGGCCGGATCGCCAATGTCGACTCACTCGATCTGGCGAGAGGTCAGGTCGAGCACGTAAACGGCCGGATCGCCATCGATCGACACCTGCGCTCGACCTCGAACCCTCGAGTCCACGTCTGCGGCGATGCCATGCCGATCTCGCCGCAACTGTCGCCGATTGCAACCTATGAAGGCGACATAGTCGGCCGCAACATCGTCGACGGACCGAAACACACGCCCGACTACGCGGGCATGGCGACGTCGGTCTACACCGTGCCGGCGCCGCCGCCGTCGGCCTCACCGAGGAAGCGGCGCGGCAGACTGGCTATGCAGTCGACGTTCACGTCAACGACATGCGCGACTGGTTCTCGTCGCGATCATATGCCGAGACCGTCGCCTGGTCGAAAGTGATCGTCGATCGCGCCACAGATCGCATCCTCGGCGCGCATTTTTCGTCGGCCATGCCGGCCAGGAGCTGATCAACGTCTTCACTCTCGCCATCAAGGTCGGCATCACCGCAAAGCAACTGCGCGACAACGTCTACGCCTATCCGACGTTTTCGGCCGACATCAAGCACATGCTGGGCACGCATAGCGGCTCGCTATCGTTTCGAAAGACACACGGCATTTCAAGGAACGCTCAACTTCGGCGAAGCTGATCTCATAGCCGGCGACCAGTGAGGTTACGGCCAACAGAGGAGACCTCCCTATGTTCAAGAACTTCGAATTAGCGCGCGTTGTCTGGCCTGGCCTTGCCCTCATCGGCGCGCTCACGCTCACCATGCAGCCCGTGCTCGCGGGCGAGTGCCCGGCCGGCAAGGTCAAGCCGAACGCGCAGCCGATGGTCGACTACAAGCCGGTCGGCGTCACCGACGTCACGCTCGGCTCGATAGACCTTGGCAAGCAGCCTGCGCACATCGAGGGCCGCGAGCTGCGCCTCCGCAAGCTGACCATCGAGCCTGGCGGCATCGTGCCCTGGCACAGCCATGACGATCGCCCGGCTTTGATCTTCGTGCAGCAGGGCGAGATCGTCGAATACGCCTCCAACTGCATCGACCCGATCGTGCACAAGGCCGGCGATCTCCGCCCTGAGGTCTTCGGCACCTCGCACTGGTGGAAGAACCTCGGCAAGGAGACCGTCATTCTCTATGTCGGCGACGTCCGCAAGGATCCGCGCGACCACAACATGTAACGAGCGCTCCCAGCCCCAGCCTCGTTACCGGATGTGATGACCCGGGATCCCCCGTGCCGCCCCGCACGCCGGGCGTCACATCCTCCTTTGAAGCCCTATGAGAGGTCGCGCAATGACCGAAATGTCCGCCCGCATGAAGTCGGTTGCGATCAAGATGCAGGAGCATTCGTCAGGCCTCGTGGTTCGCTACCTCGTGATCGGACTGACCGCATTCCTGACCGTCGTCGATCTGTTCGCAACGCAAGCGATCCTCCCTTCCCTGACGCGCCACTACGGCGTGACCCCGGCGGAAATGGGATTTGCAGTCAATGCCAGCACATTCGGAATGGCAATCGCAGGTCTCGTCGTCGGCTTCTTCAGCCCGCACATTGACCGAAGACTCGGCATCCTTCTCAGCCTGACGCTACTCGCGATCCCCACAAGCCTGCTTGCGATCGCGCCTAATATCACCGTCTTCACGATACTGCGCGTAACGCAGGGTCTGTGCATGGCTTCCGCATTTACCTTGACGTTTGCGTACCTTGGTGAGCAGTGCAGTGCTATGGACGCCGGCGGCGCGTTTGCCGCCTACATCACCGGCAACGTTGCCAGCAATCTCATTGGCCGGCTGGTCTCCGCCGCAGTTGCCGACAGTCTGGGCCTGGCCTGGAACTTCTATTTCTTCGCGACCCTGAATCTCGCCGGCGCTGCCTTGGTCTACTTCTCCATACATCGCGTGCAGCCAATGCAGGCGATGACGGCAATCGACTCGCCACTTGGCGCCATGCTCGCGCATTGGCGAAATCCTCGGCTACGCGCAGCCTACGGTCTCGGCTTTTGCATCCTGTTTGCTTTCATCGGTACTTTCACATTCGTGAACTTCGTTTTGGTACGGCCACCACTATCGGTCGGCATGATGGACCTGGGCCTTGTTTACTTCGTGTTTCTGCCGTCGATTTTCACCACGCTGCTCGCAGGAAAGGCCGTCGCGTGGCTCGGGACTCGCCCAACGATCTGGGCCGCCCTCGGCGTTGCCGTGATTGGCCTCCCTCTGATGCTGACGTCGCATCTGTCTCAAGTTCTGACTGGAATGGTACTGGTCGGCGTCGGAACGTTCTTTGCGCAGGCCGCAGCGACCGGATTCGTCGGCCAGGCCGCCAGCGAGAGCCGGGGAATTGCCAGCGGCACTTATCTCGCCTGCTACTTCCTTGGGGGGCTTGTCGGTACCGCGGTTCTAGGCCGGCTCTTTGACTCACTGGGATGGACCGCTTGCGTGATCGGCGTTGGAGCGTCTCTTGCTCTAGCCGCTGTGCTCACGCTGGCGTTGAAACCGAAATTGCGCTGACACGGGCTTGGGCGATTTAGAGCGGCAAGTTGCGGCAGCCCAGCGAGCCCGACGTTCGGCATTCTCATACAGCGCCGATATATTCGCCGCGCGCCGGATAGTCGTTCTTGATGATGAAGTCGAACGCCTGAACCATCTCGCCGAAGTTCGGCCGCACAAAGGGCATCGACTGCACCGAGAGATAGTAGATGGTCTGGTCGGGTCGGATCAGGAAGACGCCGGGTTCGGAGAAGAGCGCCGGCTCGTCGATACCAATTGAGGTCTTGCCGCACGAGGCGGAAATGTAGAGGCCCCATTCGCGTGCCCTGGCAAGGCTAAGTCCATACCCGAAGCGAAGCTTCGAGGCACTCACCTTCTCGGCCATTGCCCGCGCCCGCTCCTCGTTGTCGGAGCTGATCGCAATCGTGCTCACGCCGCGCTCAGCGAAGGCTGGAGAATGGCGTTCCAGCTCCTTGAGATAGTTGGCGCAGATCGGACAGTGCAGGCCGCGGTAGAAGCAGACGAGCGTGAAGCGCTGTGGCGCCTCGTTGGCGAGATCGAAGAGGCCACCGTCGAGCGTTTCGACGGAAAGTTCGGGAGCCTTCTGGCGGGGGATCAGCATAAGAGGTCCTTTTTGCGAGGGGGCCATCTCCTGGCCTCTTGCGACAACGAGCTCTTTCTGCCAGATTTTAAGATATGAAATATCCAGAAAACATGATTGAAAGTCCAATTGCCGCGAAACGCGACCGGCTCGCCGCTTTCTTCGAGACCTTCGACCTGTCGGTGGTCGTGGTTTCGACCGAAGCACCGGGCGCGACAGCCAACCTTGTCGTGGCCGGCGAGGCTGGCGTGGCGGAGCGGGTGCTCTTCCATTCGCGAGGCGACACCCTCGCCGATCCCGACCTGCTCGTCGCCGCGGCGGTCGACTTCGGAGGAACAACGAACCCTCTGGTGAATGCCCTGCCTGAAACGGTCGATGTCGACCTCGACGGGCGCCCAGCCTTGCAGGCCTTGGTCGAGGCCTTCGTTACCGAGGGACAGGGCAATCGCTGCGGGCGGCGGGTCGCCCTGAAGCGGCTCTGCGAATTGATCGTGCTCTTGGTGCTGCGGGAAGCGATCGACACGGCCGCGACGAACCCGGGTCTCCTTGCCGGCCTTTCGCATCCCTCCCTGCACAAGGCAATCGTCGCGATACACGACGAGCCGGCGAAACCTTGGAGCGTCGAGCAGTTGGCCGAAATCGCCGGCATGTCGCGCAGCCGGTTCATGGAGCTCTTTCCTAAAGTCCTAGGCACGACGCCCGCCGCCTATCTGAACGCCTGGCGCCTCACGCTCGGCCAGCGGCAACTTATGCGCGGCGGGCACGTGAAATCGGTGGCTCGTCGTGTGGGTTTTGGGAGTGCCGCCGCCTTCTCGCGGGCCTATTCCAGGATGTTTGGCCATTCTCCGATGTCTACGCGAGGTGCGCAGCAGGACATCGGCAGTGCCGGCCCAAGTGCGGAAGGGTGGTCGATTGGCGCCAGATCGGTGAGTCTACGTCGGCCCGATTCGAGCGCGCCAGGCGCAGAAGGACCTTGATCGGCGTGGAAGAGCCCGCGAGCTTCTCCCAGCCGGCGGTCCATCTTATCCGGCCGGATAGCACGCTCTACTTCGGTAGCGCGAATGCCCAGCGCACTGGAGAGGTAAATTCGCTAACGTTCCCATTGGCCCCAACATACCTCGTCCACAACGCCGCAGGGATTCTCACGGCGCCCGTTCTTGCGGCACCGTCCCCCGCGGCGGTTCGGGGGACGGAAAGCCTCATCGAAATGACACGATGAGTGATGCAGGAAACAATAGGTTCCATTGCGGCGCAAGAGAGCGAAAAATACCAAGCTCCTAGTAGCGCATCATCTTTCCTGATCCCGGAAATCGAGCGGGTGGCGGCTGCGTCGTTTGGCGCCCAGTGCATCCGCCGTGATGCCGCGCTCACGCGCCCATATGATCGCAGCGCTGCGACGGTTGACGCCAATCTTCCGATAGAGCGATGCGACGTGATTTCGTACGGTATTTTCCGACAGTTTCAGATGTTCGCTCATGTCGATATCGCTCTTTCCCTGACATATCAGGGCAAGGACCTCGCGCTCCCGCTCGCTGAGAAAGTCCAGGTCTTGAGATGTATGGTTCTTTGAGCCGTCTGGCGGAGACCTCTGAGCTTGTCGATGACATTGCGAGTAAACGATGAGGTATCGGCCAAAACCGCTTCGAACGCCGCCAACAGGTCACGGTCGGCCTCCTTGGTTTCCTGAATCACGCAGACAACGGACGGCTCGCCATTAATCGTCAAACTGGCAGCCTCCACGAAGCAGTCGATCGCTATCGAATCAGACTTTTGGAGCGGCAGGACCAGATTCCTGCAGTTCGCCGTTCACACGGCGGCGTGTTTTCTCGTCCATCCAAACGATCTGTCCATCGGCATCGGCAAGAATAACGCCGCCGCTCAATGCTGAAGCAATTTGTTCCCGTCGCTCATTATCGCGCGCATCATCGCTCACCACCTGGTCCATGGCTGTCCCCTGCGTTGCTTGATGTCTCTGTATGGTTGGGTCGCAGTACTAACGTCGACAAAGAAACCTAGTTCCTTTCCACTAAGTCCCTGGTAGTTATGCGCCAATAGCAGTCCCTCGCGATCGAGGGATGTCGAAAAACGGCGCAGCGTCCTATTTCCGACGATCCAATCCGCGGCTGATAACCACAAGCGAGATGCGCGAGCCATCCGGCCGCGGCCGGATCATGCTCCGGCGCGACGGACGCATGCTTTGTGTGAATCGGCGCCGAAGGAGGCCCCGCAACGCCAAGCGGATCGAAGCGATTGTTGTGCCGATCAGCGTCGGCAGCCACGTCGATTGACAATCAAATGAAATTTGGGCGACGGGCGTTAAGGCGCCCTAAGTGGTGGACGTGCCGGCGTTGAGAAGCTGGGACACGGCGGTGACAAGCTGCGCCGGCGCGAAGGGCTTGGTCAGGAGAATGCTGTTGGGGACGCCGTTGGCGGCCCAGTCGTCCGCGCTATCGCCGGTCATGTAGACGACCGGAAATGCCGGATCGATTTCTCTGGCGTGCTTGGCGATTTCCCAACCCTCGATCTTCCCATTCAATTTGATGTCAGTAACCAGGGCACGGTATTTGGGCTTGCTCGCATCGAGCAAACTCACCGCCTGCTCGCCGGAAGAAGCGATCACAACTTCGAAGCCGCCTTCGATGAGGGCGTCTTTGACGATGTCTTGGATCATATGGTCGTCTTCGACCACCAGAATGGGAAGGGGTTGATCCAAGCTCCACTCCTGGGCTTCATTGCCTGCGGGATGACGCAAAACACAAGGATCGGTTCCCTTAGGAAAGTCCAAAAGTGAACACAAGACCCGCGGTCCCCATGCTCGGCCCTCGCCCCTCGAGCGCGGTAGGCCCCCTGCGCCGAGGTGCTGGCGGCACCGATCCTTGCCTGCGGCCCTAATCGCCCTGAGAAATCCGTCCGCCCACGGTGTTTAATTCAGGCGAATCGCTTCAGGACGGTCTGGATGGTAGGGTCCGACCAGACGGTAGGCTGCTTCAATTGGGTCGGAGCTTTGATGCGATCTCTTCGGTCCCGGCTGCTTGCCCTTTGGATCATGTTGGTCGTTTCCGGCGCGACAACCGCCTACCTTCTGTTCGAGTCGTTCCGGCAGACCTCTGATGCACGGGTTGCCCGGTCGGAGGAATTAGTGGCGCGCGCGTGCCGCGACATCGCCGACCGCTACCAGTTCTTCGTCTCGGGCTGGTCCGGCGGGCCGATCGACGACCGGCTGAAACATGAGTTCGGCACCCTGGTCCGCACAGCCCTGGTTAATGCCGTGGGTGTCGAGGGCGGAGTCTGGCAGGCCGATATAGGGTCGCTCGCTTATGCGTTCCCCACCTATGAAGGCACCGGGCCAAAGACCGATCTTCCCGCAGCGGAATCGGACACCATCCGCGAGGTGAACGCAGAAGCCTTGCGGTCCGGCCGTCCCGCCATCATTCGCCAAACCGGTCGGTCACAAGTACTGCTGGTGCAGGCGTGCCCGCTGCGAGGGCCGCTCCAAGGGGTTACGGCCTGGACCATGACTCGAACGTTTACAGCCGAAGGGCCGGCCTACAAGCAGTTGCTCACGGGCCTGGCCGTGCTGGTCCTGACGATCTTCGGTTCCGCGCTATGGCTCGCGCGCGTGCTGATCTCTTGGTCGCGCAAGATCGCGCTGATTGAGGATACGCTCGGTAGAGGCAAGAGCGGTTTGGTCGATCTTCCGACGCTACCGCGGACTGGCGAGCAAGAACTCGACCGGCTGGTGGACGCATTGAACAACACGGGCGAGAGGCTTGCGCACGAGCGACAGCGCGCCACGGCTGCCGAGCGCCTTGCCGCCGTCGGGCGGCTTTCTGCTGGTCTCGCCCATGAAATCCGTAACCCAATTGCGGCGATGCGGCTGAAAGCCGAGAATGCGCTTGCCGCCAGCGATGACGCCCGAAAAGCAAAGGCGCTCGAAGCAATCCTGCACCAGGTGGGCCGGCTGGACCGTTTGTTGCATGATCTCCTTGCAATGACCCAGGCCAGCGAGCCGAAGCTTGCGGATGTCGAACTCTCGTCGTTCCTGAAGAGCACCCTGGAGAGCCACCGGGAGCTGGCAACTGCCAAGGGGCTGTCCCTGAAGGCTGGAACCGAGGACCAGCGTCGTCCGTTACCTCAGCTTGATCCGTTTCAGATGCAGCGGGCCCTCGACAATCTGATCCTCAATGCCATCCAGAATACGCCCGGCGGCGGACGGGTCTGCGTGGATGCCGTTCGTCAAGGAGACAACCTATTGTTGCGCGTGAGCGATACCGGCCCGGGCGTGAGCGAAGAGGTTCGCGACCGCCTGTTCGAGCCGTTCGTGACGGCCAGGTCCGACGGGACGGGGCTCGGGCTTGCTATTGTCCGTGAAATCGCCCGCGCCCATCATGGAGATGCCCGGCTTGCCCGCAGTGACAGCGGCGCCACCTTTGAGATCGAAGTGCCATGGCGACCGTCCTGATCATCGATGACGACGCAGCCCTGCGGGATGGGCTATCGGAGACGCTGACCGATCTCGGCCACACGCCCCGGACGGCATCCTCCGGCCGCGAAGGACTGGCTGCCCTCTCGGCAGCAATCGATGCCGTGCTCCTTGATCTCCGGATGCCGGGTGGACTCGATGGCATCGACGTTCTCCGTCGCATACGCTCGCAGGCCGATGCGCCGCCGGTCGTGGTGCTCACCGCGTTTGCGAGCGCCGAAAACACGATCGAAGCCATGCGGCTTGGCGCCTTCGACCATCTCACCAAGCCGATCGGACGAGACGAACTGAGAACCCTGCTCGATCGCCTGCCTTCGCGCACGCGTTCGGTACTCAGCACGAGGCAAAGCAGCCCAGACGCGCTCATCGGGCTGAGTGACGGCATGCGGCGTGTGCAGAAAGCGATCGGCCTTGCCGCCGACAGCCAGGCCACGGTTCTCATCCTTGGCGAGACGGGTACGGGGAAGGAACTGATCGCTCGCGCTCTGCACGTTCATAGCCAGCGCAAGGATCATCCGTTCGTTGCGGTCAACTGCGCAGCGATCCCCGCGGACCTGCTTGAAAGCGAGTTGTTCGGCCATGTGAAAGGATCGTTCACCGGCGCGACCAGCGACCGCGCCGGCGCCTTCCGCGATGCTGAGAACGGAACACTGTTTCTCGACGAGATCGGCGACATGCCTCTTGCCATGCAGGCGAAAATTCTTCGTGCCCTGCAAGAGCGGATCATCACACCCGTCGGCGGCAAGCCGGTCCCGATCTTCGCACGCGTGATCGCGGCAACCCACCGGGACCTGTCAAAGCTCGTGGCAGCCGGACAATTCCGCGAGGATCTCTACTATCGCCTTAATGTCGTGCCGATCGCGATTCCGCCGTTGCGCGAGCGGCCCTCCGATATCATGCCGCTGGCCGAGCATTTTCTTCTCGCCGCTTCGTTCGGATCTTCGGGCAAGCAGCTAACCCCTGCAGCAATCGAGACGCTCTCGCGATACGATTGGCCCGGCAATGTTCGGGAGCTTCGCAACGTCATCGAACGCGCTTGCGTGCTGACGAGGAGCGACATCATCGATGCCTTGGATATCGACACCGGCGCGGGGGGAGGACAATCCCCGACGGCCACCTCTCAGCTCGAGGCCGACTTGCCTGCAGCCGTGGCAAAGCTGGAAGAGATCATGATCCGAACAGCGCTCCAAGCCTGCGGCGGCAATCGGACGGAAGCCGCGCGCCGTCTCAACATCAACCGCCAGCTGCTTTACACCAAGATGCAGCGCTATGGTCTCGCTGACGGCGAGCCGTCAGGAAAGGCGACACCCCCCGTCGGGAAAGACGACAGCTAAAGTCGCCGCGCTCAAGAAAACTCCTTCAAAATCAACGATGTCATCGCTTGGCACGGCGGTTGCTGAACCCTAGGCATCGGCGACTTCGTCGCAAACTTGAGGGAGTTTTCAGATGAACAAAACACGTATGCTGCTGTATGCGCTTCTCGCCACGACCGCGGTGGGTGCGAGCCCCTGCGCTTACGCGCAGACCGTGGGAACAGTGTGGGATTCCTCGCAGCTTCCGGAAACACGAGGCACGGTCAGACAGTACACGCTTACCCCGCGCGGCGACGTCGACGGCCTGATTCTGATCGACGGTACGGAAGTCAAGCTGCCGCCGCATCTCACTGGGCAGATCGTCTTCGCTATCCGGCCGGGCGACGCGGTTTCGATCCGGGGGCTGCGCGCACGCGCCATTCCGCTGATCGATGCAACGGCGATCACGAATGTCGCGACCGGCAAGAGCGTCGTCGACAACGGACCGCCGGGCGGCGGCCGCGATCGCGGCGGGGACACACAAGCCGTCAGCGGCAGGATTGCCTCGACCTTGCACGGCAAGCGGGGTGAAGTGAATGGGGCGCTGCTCGAGGACGGCACCGTGCTCCGCCTTTCCCCACCCGAGGCAGAGCGCTTCGAAGGGTGGCTGCGGCCGGGACAAATGGTTTCCGTCCGCGGCGACATGCTCGATACCGCACTTGGCAGGGTGATCGACGTGCGCGCACTCGGTAGCTCGCCGGATCAGATGACCGAACTCGCCGGGCCTCGTCCGCCACGAGGCCCCAAGGACGGCCCCGACCGGCCCGGTCCGCCTCCCCCGCCGCCCGGCTTTGGGCCGCCTGCCCCGCCGCGGGGCTGATCACACCGGCAAGTCGCACTCAACAGACCAAACAGGAGACACTGATGCACTGGATTGACCCCGAGAGCCTGCCGGAAGTCGCCGGCACTGTCGAACGCTTCATCCTCAATTCTCATGGCGAGGTCGATGGCTTTGTCATGCAGGACTACAAACACGCGCCCATCCTCGTTCACACGCCCCCGCACCTGGAAGACGAGCTCACCCGCCATGTGAAGATCGGCGGAAAGGTCGGCGTGCGCGGCGTGCGGCCGCGCAGCGCGAAGCTCATTGCGGCAGTGGCCGTTAGTGCCGAGAACGGAGCGCAGATCATTGATAAGGGTCCGCCTCACGACCGCAAATCCCGCAAGCCGGACCATCGAAAAATGAAGGTCGAAGGAATCGTGCGGCTCTCGCTGTTCGGTCCGAAGGGCGACCTTCGCGGCGCGCTTCTGACCGACGGCGACATTCTGTGCATCGGTCCGAAGGAGGCCGAGCGGATTGCCGTACTGCTCGCGCCGGGCGCAAGAGTTGCCGCGAGCGGCGATGGCGTTGAGACCGGGCACGGTCGCGTCATCGCGGTGGGAGCGATCGGCATCGCAATGGATGAGCTTCGGCCGGTCGAGAGGCCGAAGCCCAAGCATCCTAAGCACGATCACGCGGCACACGGCTAAAGCCGGCATGCCCGTCGGGAGAAGATGCCGGAATCACCTCGAGGTTTGCCAAATGGCGCAAAGAGCCAATCAGAACCGACAAGCAAACCACGCGCTTGATGCCGCCAACTTCTTCCTCGCCGACGTTCGCGATGGGCTGGGGCCCTATCTCGCGATCTATCTCTTGACCGAGCAAAAATGGGATGAAGCCCGGATCGGCATGGTGATGTCAATCGCTGGCCTTGCTGGTGTCGTCGCGCAGACACCGGCGGGCGCGCTAATCGACACAACGAAAGCCAAGCGCCTCGTTATGGTGACTGCCGCCCTGGTCGTAACGTTGGCGTCGCTGTTGTTGCCGATGTTTCCGAGCTTTTGGGCGGTCGCGATCTCGCAAGGCGCTGCGCACGCGGCGGGCGTGATCTTCCCGCCAGCGATTGCCGCCGTGTCGCTGGGTGTCGTCGGCCATCGTGCCTTTACCGCGCGGATCGGCCGCAATGAGACTTTCAATCACGCCGGCAATGCTACGGCCGCCGCGATCGCAGGTCTTTCGGCCTACCTGTTCGGTCCGACCGTCGTTTTCTACCTTCTGGCCATGATGTCGCTCGCTAGCATCGTAAGCGTATGGGCGATACCGGAAAGCGCCATCGACCATGACCTCGCGCGCGGGCTGCACGACGTCGGGCCTGGGACCGCGCAGGTGCAAGACCAACCAGCCGGGCTAAACGTCCTCCTGACTTGCCGGCCGCTGCTGATCTTCGCAGTCTGCGTAACGCTTTTCCACCTGTCGAATGCAGCGATGCTGCCCCTCGTGGGCCAGAAGCTTGCGCTTCAGGACAAGAATCTCGGCACCAGCCTGATGTCGGCCTGCATCATTGCGGCTCAGATCATGATGGTGCCGATGGCGATGTTGGTCGGTGCGAAAGCCGATGACTGGGGTCACAGGCGGCTTTTCCTCGCCGCGCTCCTGATCTTGCCCATCCGTGGCGCGCTTTACACCCTGTCGGACAATCCCGCTTGGCTCGTCGGGGTGCAACTTCTCGACGGCGTCGGAGCTGGAATTTTCGGCGCTATCTTTCCGGTCATCGTCGCCGATCTCATGCGCAACACCGGGCGGTTCAACGTCGCGCAAGGCGCGGTCATCACGGCACAGAGCATAGGCGCGGCGCTCTCGACATCGCTTTCGGGACTGGTCGTCGTCGGGGCGGGCTATAGCGCAGCTTTCCTCACGCTCGGCGCGGTGGCGGCCATTGGAGCGGCGATTTGCTTCCTGACCTTGCCGGAAACTCGCAATTTTAGTCGAAGGTCGCGTCGTTGGCAGCGGGTGGCGGGATCGACCACCGGCGTCGCGGCGGAGTAGTCACCACATCCATCGAGGTCTCCTTTGCTAGTCGCTGCGTACCAAACAACCATCGCCTCGAGCATCATCATCCTGGCTACCGCGGGGGTCGTCGTCAGGCCGTTTCGCCTGCCAGAAGCCATCTGGTCGTTGGCCGGCGCCGTTGCGCTGGTGCTCTTTGGGCTTCTGCCCTGGGACGGCGCGCTCGATGGAATCCGCAAGGGTCTCGACGTTTATCTATTCCTAACCGGCATGATGCTGATCGCGGAACTCGCCCGGCAAGAGGGCCTGTTCGACTACCTTGCGGGGCTCGCGGTCGAATACGCGCGGGGCTCGCCGCAGCGGCTCTTCCTGCTGGTTTACCTGGTTGGCACGATCGTCACGGTCCTGCTGTCAAACGACGCCACAGCCATCGTGCTGACGCCCGCGGTATATGCGGCAACCCGTGCCGCAGGGGCTTCGCCACTGCCCTATCTGTTCGTCTGCGCCTTCATCGCCAATGCGGCGAGCTTCGTGCTGCCGATCTCGAACCCCGCCAATCTGGTGGTGTTCGGCGAACGCATGCCGCATCTGGCAGAATGGTTGCGCCAGTTCGCGCTGCCTTCCGTGGCGTCGATCGCGGTCACCTATGTCGTGCTGCGGCTGACTCAGCACCGCGCGCTGAAAGCCGAAAACATTGAACGCCGGGTGACGCACGCCCGGCTCAGCCGGGGCGGTCGGCTGACCGCCTGCGGTATCGCCACCATCGGCATCGTGCTCATCGGGGCCTCCGCGCTCGACGTTCGATTGGGATTGCCGACGTTCATCTGCGGGGTGGCCACGACTGTCGCCGTGCTCTTGCTGAGCCGTCAATCACCGTGGCCCGTGTTGAAGGGTGTTTCCTGGAGTGTTCTGCCGCTGGTGGCCGGCCTGTTCGTGATGGTGGAAGCCCTGACGCGCATCGGTGCGATCTCGCATCTAAGTGAGATGCTTCGCGGCTCGGTCGACCATTCCGTAGCAAAGTCGGCATGGGCAGTGGGCATCGCCACTAGCATCGCCGACAATATCGCGAATAATCTGCCGGTCGGCCTGGTCGCAGGATCGGTAGCGACCAACGATCACCTTCCTGCATCCGTGATGAGCGCAATGCTGATCGGCGTTGATCTCGGACCCAACCTGTCGGTCACGGGTTCACTCGCCACCATCCTCTGGCTGGTGGCCCTGCGCCGGGAGAAGATGGATGTCAGCGCCTGGCGCTTCCTGCGGCTCGGTCTGTTGGTGGCGCCGCCAGCGCTGCTCGCCGCTTTGGCCGCCGCGATCTGGTGAGTGGTCAAGTGCTCGCCAAACCAACCGCGCCTTCGCACCAAAAACCGACAACTACCGGAAAAACCGTGCTCGCCGAGGAAAGGGTGCCATCGATTGTTCAACCATGGTCTGACACCCTTCGAGCCCAGTCGGATGCTATCCCCAGCTATCATCACTCAACATCTTCGCCACTAGGACAGCAACTCTGTCATCGGAACAGAACAGTCGTTCGAGGAACGGTCTGATGGTAGCGGGACGATATGCCGAATCCCGTGCAGCGCGTTCCCCGCACACATTAATGCCCCGGCTAAAACAGTTCGATCGGATTGCCCGACGGATCGTCGAGCAGAAGTTGCGAACCGCCTACCCCTTTCAGTATTTCGTTACGAAAGCCCAGCCCGCTTGTGCGCAGTCGATTTGCTTCCGCCTCGATATCGCTAACCGTAAGCAGGATCCGGTTCCAGCCACCGGGGACCGGACGCCGGCCATCCGGCATGGGGCGCGCTCCGGAGCTACCTTGACCGCTCAGCAACAATCGAAGGCCTTCGCGGATAACGGAGGCAAAGGCCGGCCGAGCATCCTGCTCTAACGTGAAGCCGAGATGCGTGACGTAGAATTCAATCGACGCGGCGACGTCATCCACAATGTAGCGGACGCTTACGTTTTTCATTTTGGCCTCCTTTCAGGCGCAGACATATTGCCCCATCATCCCGGCATCCTCGTGCTCAAGAATGTGACAGTGATACATGAAAGGATGCTCCCGCGTCGCGGGGTGATTGAAGGCAACCAAAAGTGCGGCCTTGTCCTCGACGAGAACCACATCCTTCCACCCCGCTAGATGAGCAGGAGGTGGCGCGCCCGCCAGCGACAGAATCCGAAATGACGCGCCGTGCACATGAAACGGATGAGCCATGCCGACCGAGACGATTTCCCAGGCTTCAAGTGTGCCAAGCTGGGTCTCGGCGTCAATACGGGCCAGATCATGGGTCTTGCCGTTGATGCACATGCCGGGCAGCATGCCCATTTCCGTCGGTCGTTGACCTCCGCATATCCCGCTGTCCAGCACGAACTGGCGGCGGCGAACGGCCTTGGCTGAATCGGCTGCAGCAGGCTCAACTAGATGCGTCGGAAAATCTCTTACTGTTGCCGCCGCCGCCGTCGGTTCAAAGCGCAGGATCGAGACAAACGCGGCGCTCCCGTCCGGCGACACCGCGCCAAAGATACCCATGAGTGTGTCAGGGCCGGTCTCAAGCATGACTGGTTTGCGGTCGGCGAAATCGACTAGGATTTCGAATCGTTCCGCGGGAGAAATTCTGAGCTGCTTCACCGCGACCGGCGCTGAAAGGAATCCGGCGTCTGACGCTATGACACGAAACTCGCGACCGTCGCTGAACCGCAGGTCGAAATTTTGCGCGTTGGCTGCATTGAGAATTCGTAGCCGCACCAAACTGCATGGGACCTGGGCGACGGGACGAACCACGCCATTGACGATGATGGTGCTGCCCCGGCTGCCATACTGGATCGTTTGAGGATCGGGATCGCGATCGTACAAAAGCGACCCGTCGGTATCGAACGATCGATCCTGAATGATTATGGATAAATCGTCCAACCCGTATGTGTGCGGCAGACCGAGGCTGATGTCCGAGCCGTCGTCGACAATGATCAGTCCGGTGAGACCCATATAGATTTGCCGGGCCGTGTCATGGTGCAGATGGGGATGAAACCATGCAGTTGAAGCTGGCTGTTCAATCCTGAGTCTCGGGCGCCACATACTGCCCGACTTGATGATCTGATGCGGTCCGCCATCAACATTCCCGGGCACCAGAAGCCCGTGCCAATGGACTGTCGTATCAACGTCAAGCGCATTCTCGATCGTCATCTCCACCTCATCGCCACGGCGCAGGCGGATGACCGGTCCGAGGACGGGTCCCGAATAGCCATAGGAGCGTGTCGGCTTGCCCTTGAGGTAGGAATGCCGTCCGGACGCGACCTTCAGTTTTACTGCGTTGCCTTGCTTGGCCGCATCGATCAGCAGAGGAATGGGCAAGCGCGTGTTGAAGCGCACCGACTCGCTTTGCGCGACGTGAGCGCCGATGACTCCGCCGACGAGACCGCCCGATACGATTGCGGCAGATCCATTTGTAAATTGGCGTCGGGTCAGCATCGATTGCAGAACTCGCCTCTATTCCATTCGAACCAACGTGACGATGAGATGGTACCACATAAGGGGCCATCAGCATTTTGGGCGCACTATTGGGGAGCGGCCAGTAAACGTCTCGTGCTTTGACTGACGGTATCGGAAACCGATAATGATGGCAGATGTTTCTTCGCCTGACGAGGGAGAAAGCAGGATGACATCCTCCGCCGACCGGCTGCCCCAGCACTCAGTCGATCACCGTTTTTTGCGGGAAACGCGCTTCAGTCGTCGAGCACTGTTGCTGGGAGCCGGTACTGCGGGTTTGGCAGCGGTCGCGAACCGGTCTTGCTGCGCACAAGCTGCGCAGAGCTCTGCCGATCATACCATCCGGATTGCCCCTATCTCTCTGGAAATAGGGCCGAGCAGGGTCATCCAGACCACAGGCTACAACAATACGGTTCCGGGACCGCCGCTCCGACTAAAAGAGGGCATGCCAGTAACCATCAATGTCATCAACGATTCCGGCTATCCCAACCTGATCCACTGGCACGGGCTGTTCGTCCCGCCGCTTCAGGACGGCGCCATCGAAGAGGGGTCGCCGATCATCGCGCCCGGGGAGTCGCTGCTCTACAGCTTCGCACCCAAACCCTCGGGCACGCGATGGTACCACAGCCACGCCATGGCGATGACGGACCTCAATCGCAGCACGTATTCCGGCGAGTTCGGCTTCCTCATTATCGATCCAGCGGCGGGCGATCGCGGTCGATACGACCGCGAGGTCATGCTCGCCGCCCATCATTGGGAAGGCTCCTGGGTGAGTATGCAGGACATGCACAAGGGGCCGCCACCCGATAACGGGTTGGAGGCTATGTATCGTTCGGCTACTCTCGGCGATCGGATGCTGGGGCACGGTGAGCCAATCCGTGTGCGCCAGGGCGAGCGGGTGCTGTTCCGAATGCTGAACGCCAGCGGCAGCATGGGCATTTCACTGGCGCTGTCGGGACATCGGTTCACCGTTATCGCACTGGACGGCAATCCCGTGCCCGCGCCAACAACCGTGGATGTGTTGAAGATGGACGTGGCCGAGCGTGCGGACGTCATCGTTGAAATGAACAATCCCGGCGTTTGGGTTTTTGGATCGACAGACGATGATGACCGCAACATGGGTATGGGCGTTGTCGTCGAGTACGAAAATCGAAGCGGAGGCCCGGTCTGGTCTCCTCTCTCCAAAGCGGCATGGGACTACACCGCCTTTGGTCGGAGCAATCCGGCCGCGGCGCCGGACGAGACCATCAATCTGAAGTTCGAGAAAATCCCGGGAGGCCGTGGCGGCTACAACCGCTGGACCATTAACGGCAAATCCTGGCCCAATACCAATCCGTTATTCAAAGTGCAGCGCGGCAAGCGCTATCGCCTGGTTATGAACAATAACAGCGGCGATGAGCATCCCGTTCACCTGCATCGACATAGTTTCGAGGTCACCAAGGTTGGTGACAAGACCACATCGGGGCTAATGAAGGACACGATCAGCATGCCGCGCTACTCCACCGCGGAGATCGACTTCGTGGCCAATGATCGCGGCGACACACTGTTCCATTGCCATCATCAAGACCACATGGACGAGGGTTTTGCTGGACTGATCACCTATGCGACAACCTGAGCGCCTTAGCGCGACGATGGCTCCTGTCGGTTAGCGATTGCAAACAGAGGCAGGGAGATGAGCTGGGTGGCTACTGCGAACGCGACAAGTGCCCCCCGCGATTGGTCATACAGCAGCCCTGTCGCGACGCTGCCGATCAGCCACCCCACTCCATACCCTGTATAAAACAGACCGAACGCCAGATTGCGTTTGCCTTCGGGCAGCACGCCGGCCACCAGTGCCTTGAGCAACGTGTCCTGCGCTGCGTATCCAATACCCCAGAACACCATTCCGACCAGAACCGCCGAGAACGAGACTGGCGATCACGCCGCATGCCGTCGAAAACGCTAGAAAGACCGGTATCCAGTTTTCGGTGACGATCTTGGCCGTGACCAGGTGATAAGCGACCAGTTCGTAGCTCATCAGCCCGGCCGCGAAGCAGGCTGCCGCTACCATATACAGCCAATAGGATCGACTTAACCCGCCCGCTCGTGCCGTTCTTCCCTCTTCCAGACGCGAAGGAACGGGAAAGTTGATGCGCGCAACGGTCAACGCACCGAGCGTGAACACGCTCGAAACCAAAAGCAGCGCGTAGCCGGTCCGATAATCGCCGTGCAACAAAAGCACCAGCGCCATGATCAGGGGGCCAAGCGTGGCACCCGTCTCATCGAGCGCTGTGTTCACGCCGTACACCCATCCTTTGCCGTGCTTGCCCGTTGTATAGGAGAGCATGGCTTCGACCGTAGGCTTGCGAATGGCACGGCCGATGCGTTCAGCAAGGATGAGAAGGGCAGCGACCTGCCAGTTTCCGGCGAGCGCCATTGCAGGAACGGCGAGCAGGTTGATGGTATAGCCGACAAACGTGACAAGCTAGTAGCGCCCGGTCCTGTCTGCGATATAGCCGGAGACGGAGCGTATGGCGTAGCCCAGAAATTCTCCAAGCCCCGCGGTGATGCTGACGACGGCAGCGCTGGCGCCGAGCGTCGCCATGAACTGGCCGTTGATGGCCCCACCGCCCTCATAGGTCATGTCGCCGAACAGGTTCACGACCCCCATTGTCAGCACGAAGTTGAAGGCGGACGACGAACTGAGGCCCGATCTGACCATGGCGCGCTATTCCTTCCTCAGCCAATCGACCGACCACGGCCCGGCACCGACAATGGCTAGGTAGATGCAGCCGAGCAACATTGTGAGATCGGCGCGCGCTTCGTGCATCATGCTCCAGAAACCGGTGCGCTTGATGTCGCTGGCGATGTGAAACATCCCGACATCATGTCCGAGCAGGATCGGAAGCTTGGTCGAGATCAGGGCCACGATCATGATGATGATCAGCGGAATTGCCGCGAGACGGGTGAAGAACCCAATGATGATGAGCAAGCCGCATACGGTCTCGACGACGCCGACAAAAGGCCCCATCAAATCGGGGAAGGGAATCCCGATCTTGGCAAAGCGTCCCGTTCCCAGAAGATCCGGGAATGCCAGCTTCTGAATCCCTTCCGGCAGGAAGACAATGCCGACCAGAAGCCGCACCAGGATGGTCCAGCCGGAAACGTTGGTGCTGGAAAGGTCAGCCGACCTGATCGTCATTTTCAGTGCCGCCAACGCGGTGTGAATAGGGCGAGATCGTTTATGCGGTCTTGCGCCAGGCCGCTTCGTTCTTCTTTTCGTAATCGCCGAAAGCCTTGATCAGGCCGCCGAGCACCTCGGCTGAGGTCTCAAACATTGCCTTGAGCTGCGGTTCGTCGACCTTCTGGATGTCTTCCCGCAAATGGGTGACGGTCTCCTGCAGGCGGGTTTTCATCTTCTGGGTGTGATGTTGTGGGTTTCGGTCGGGCGCTGAAGCCATTATCGTTCTCCTTGCGTTACGCTGATGGCGGAAACGCTTGGCGACAGTATCGGTTCCCGATATCGTTGGACGATATTGGGGCCGAATCACATGAATTTGAGCAATGAAATTCGACGATCTCCTCACCGGCTTCATTCGGTTGCATATTCTGCATCACGCCGCGGAACACGAAATCTACGGGCAGTGGATGATCGACGAGTTGGCGCACCACGGCTACCGTCTCAGCCCTGGCACCCTTTACCCGATGCTGCATGCGATGGAACGCAAGGGGTATCTGACGTCGCGCGTGCAGCGCGAGGGACGTATCGCCAGAAAGCTCTACAAGGCAACCAAGCTGGGCAAACAGGGACTGGCGCTCGCCAAAGTCCGGGTTCGCGAGTTCACCGGCGAGGCCATGAAGCACTGACGTTCGTTGCCGGAGCTGCCCGATGAGCCGCGAATCTGCGAAGGGCTCGGTTGCGGAGGTGTTTGCGGCTTTCCTGAAGCTGGGCTTGACATCTTTCGGCGGCCCGATTGCGCACCTCGGCTATTTCCGCCACGAGTTCGTCGAACGCCGCAAATGGCTGGACGAGACGTCCTATGCTGATCTGGTCGCGCTTTGCCAGTTCCTACCGGGCCCGGCCTCCAGCCAGGTCGGCTTTACCCTCGGCATTCAGCGCGGCAACGGACTTTTGGGCGGGCTTGCGGCCTGGTTCGCCTTCACCATGCCTTCGGCGCTGATCCTGTTCGCTCTTGCGATGGGCGCCGCCGTGTTTACGGGGCCGGTTGCTGAAGGTTTTCTGCACGGGCTCAAGCTGGTCGCGGTCGCAGTGGTCGCGCAGGCCATTTGGGGCATGTCGCGAACCCTCACCCCCGATCGCACCCGCGCCGGCATCGCGCTCGCCGCGATTGGGATCGTTGTCATTTTCGCTGGATCGTTCGGGCAGATCGCGGCCATCGCGCTCGGCGCTTGCGCGGGCCTTTGGCTCTGCCGCGGTGAAGCCGCGCCGGTGTTCGGACATCTGAATTTTCCGGTGACCCGGCGCGCAGGCATTATTGCGCTGGTTCTATTCGCCGCACTTTTCTTGATTCCTCCGATCGTCGTGCGCGTGACCGGCGCGCAGGCGCTCGCGCTGTTCGACGCGTTCTACCGATCGGGTGCGCTGGTCTTTGGCGGCGGCCATGTCGTGCTGCCTCTGCTTCAGGCCGAGGTCGTCACGCCGGGATGGGTCAGCAACGAGACGTTTCTGGCAGGTTACGGGCTGGCTCAGGCCGTGCCGGGACCACTCTTCACCTTCGCCGCCTATCTTGGCGCAGTGACCGGTCCTCCGCCGAACGGTTTTGCCGGTGCAGCAATTGCCCTCGTCGCACTGCTCCTTCCAGGCATGCTGCTCGTATATGGCATGTTGCCGTTCTGGGATGCGATGCGCACACGGCCCGCCGCTCAGGCCGCCATGCGCGGCACCAATGCAGCCGTGGTCGGCATTCTCGGTGCGGCGCTCTACAACCCGGTCTGGACCAGTGCGGTTTTGACGCCGCGCGATTTTGCCCTCGCGCTCGCGGGCTTCCTGCTCCTCACAGTTTGGAAGTGGCCGCCCTGGGTCGTGGTGGTGCTTTTGGCGTTTGCCGGTCCCTTGTCACGAATGATCTGAACGTCATGCTCTGTGGAGACTCCATGCCCAGTGACCCCGTAATTGAACCCGCTGCACTTTCCGGTCTCGGCAAGATTCGCCTCCTCGACGTGCGGGACATAACGAGTTTCGAAGCGGGGCATCGGTCAGATGCCGCCCGCGTACCGATCGAAGTCTGGGAAGCTGCGGCGAAATCTGGTGAGGCCTCCTTCGAGAACACTGGCTATTGGAAAACAGCGATAGGTGCTCTGGAGTGGACGGCTCGGTGCCGGCTATCGTCTATGATGATGGGCGCATGACCGAGGCGGCGCGGGTCTGGTTCATTCTGCAATATTTCGGCGCCACGGCGCTCATCCTCAACGGCGGATGGCCGGCGATTCAGAACCGCGAAGGCCTGCGCGGGTTCGTTTCGGAAGCCGCCTGTGACCCAGATGCGGCAACGATCGTTACCCGAATGTGCGGAGACGCTAGCCAACGGTGGCTCCGGTCGCGGGTCTATGCCCGAGACTAGAGCATGACCGGCCGAAGGGCTGGCCGCGCAGACATCATTTCTCAGTCTACCCTGATAGCAGACATCCGGGGGACTAAGGAAAGGGTCCGAAATGGGCCAAGGCGATCCTGTCTTGAGCAAAATTGAACAGGCGGGATTGTCGATGCGGTTCAGTGTGAGGGATGGCCCGGAAAACAGACGCCCTAACCGCTGAAGAGTTCGCTTCGCTGCTTGTGGTTGGCAATGTGCCCCCAAACGGCCGCGCGCCCATAATCCCCGCCGCACACAGTGATCGGCTCATTGCTTTGGGCTACATGGTCTTTCTAGCGGGTAGACTGCGAATGACCACAAACGGCCGCGTTCGGATATACGCGGGGCAACTCGCGGCTGCCTGGGGCCTACTATTTTGGTGGCTGTAGCCCGGGCGATCTCAGCCATCGCTTATGTGAGAGCCGGTTTCGGCTTGGCGGGCCTCGCGGAGAGCGGCTTCACGTACAGGTCCGTGGTGCAGGAGTTCGGCTTCTTCGCGGAGGCGTTTGGCTTCTTCGGCAACGCGTTCTTCAAGGGAAACGGTTTGCTTAAATCGTCGGCGCGTCTGCATGGGCACTACCTCGGGTCATAACCGTGTGGTTTGAATTCCGATTCCTAATATGCCGATGAGCGGCCTTCAGTTCCGAAGTGAACATTTCAAATCAGGCCACCGTGATTTTCAAACTAGGCCACTGAGGTCGGAAACAGGCCAGCGCCCGCCCTGTGTATGGGAACATAGCGTCGGCACGTTTCAAGAACAGACTAAGAAAGTCAGCTCTGGGTCTTGAGCGGCGGTTTGGCGCTCGGCCGCAAACTTCCGGTCTGCCCTTATGAACCGACATGTAGCTGCATCGAGTCAACGGAAGCGATGAGCACAACAGCCGACATCTCCAAACATCGCAACAAGGGAACCACAAGGTCCATTCTCAACCGAAAATGAAATAGAGAACGTAGAGCGAGTAGCCGATCACAAGGAGGCCCATGACTACTGAAAGCCAGAATAGAAGTTTGTCATCATTCATTGACGATCTACCGGCGGATTAAACCCTTGGCGAGACGGCGAAGCGCAATAGAGCCGATTCCGACGAACAACGGGAGCAGACCGTCAGATCTCCCCGCTTTGGGTCGAAACAAGCCGAATAGCGGCAGGACCTTCTATGTTGACGCTAACATATTCCTGCGCGGCCGAAATGAGACCTTCCACGGCGGATTTATTGTATGAGGAATGCTTCGGATTTAGATGCAAGCCAGTTTCTACGATCATTGCTTGGGTAACCCCGGAGGGCAGAATCTCGATTGCAAACGATACAAAAGATACGTGGGGAGCTTTGAAAGACATTTGAGCTGCTTTCACTGACGTCGAACGTAGGTCGCGCCCCAGCCAAGGCCGAGTGTGGCGGCGACAAGCGAACCGAAGAGTACGCCCAGTTTCGCCGCCCTCAATAATCCTTGATCGGAGAAGGCGAGCATCGAGATGAAGATCGACATGGTAAAACCGATACCAGCCAGCAGGCCGACCAGACAGACGCCACCCCACGTAACTCCAGGAGCCAGGCGACACCAGCCCAGTCGTACCGCGATCCAAGTCGCGCCGACAACGCCAAGCGGTTTCCCAGCAACCAGAGCAAGCGCAGTGCCAATCATCACCAGATGGCCCCCTGCGGAGAGATCAGCGCCCGTTAAGCTGACGCCGGCATTCGCGAGAGCGAAGATCGGCATGACACCGTAAGCCACCCACGGATGCATTGCCATCTGCACCCGTGACACCGGCGGCAATAACTCGCGGTGAGCTACGCGAAGGTCTCGCAGCGGTTGCTCCAACAGGTGCGGATCCCTTGCCTTCACCGCATCGCTGCTTCGCAACTGTTTCAGCACTCGCGACACGACTTCCAGCGGCGGCTCCCGCATAGGTATGGCGCGTGCCGGAGTGATTAGCCCGAGCACGACACCTGCAAGGGTTGGATGGATCCCAGCTATCATGAACCCAATCCAAACCAAAGAGCCGGGCAGTATGTAAAACGGCGCGGAACCGATGCCGATCCGCTGAAATCCTAAAGCCGCGAGAACGCCAATTGACGCGATGATGAAACCGCCAGGCTGAAGACTGGCGGTGTAGAAGAGGGCAATGATCAGTACGGCAATGATGTCGTCGATGATTGCCAGAGCAAGTAGGAAGACCCGCACATTGACCGGGATCGTTCGTCCAAGCAGCGCGAGCACCCCGACGGCAAAGGCGATGTCTGTCGCGGTTGGCACGGCCCAGCCTTGCCCTCTAGCCGGATCGCTGTTGAGGCTCAGATAGATGAGCGCCGGAACGATGACGCCACCAGTCGCGGCGACCAGCGGCAGAATGGCTTGGTCGAGTCTGCTCAGTGCGCCTTCATAGACCTCGCGCCGAATCTCCATGCCCACGACGAGGAAGAAGACTGTCATCAGCGCGTCGTTGACCCAGAAATGCAGCGACCGGGAAAAAACGTACTCGCCGACACCGATTGTGAGCGGAAGGTCCCAAAACGCGTAATAGCTATGAGCGAACGGAGAATTGGCCCAGATTAGTGCAGCGGCGGCGGCAACGAGAAGCGCGGCACCGCTGAGGGCCTCGACATGCAGGAACCGATGAAGGGTGCTGAGGGCCTGTTCCGCGAGCCGCTGGGGTTTCGGCAGATCGTCAAATGAAGGGCTATCATTCATGGGGCGCACGCCTTCCGCGTGGCGGCCCGACCATCGCTCAGCCTGTCGCTGCTCCATGCAGCGAGCACCCGAACGCCGTTATACATGGCGATGGCGACAATTCAACCTCGCAGGAGTGATCGGTCAGCAATGTCTGTTCTGGGTGTGCGCCGTGACAAGGCGGCGCTTTCCAGTGGGTGCGAACCCCACCCGGCAACCGCTCCAGCCGGAAGCAATCGGAGCAGTCATGGAGGTAACGAAGTGGCTGAAGCCTTCGATTAGCGTGTCACGAATTGGTGATAGCGCGAGTGTGCAGGCCGTAACGCGAGTGAACGCTGAGCAATCCTCGAAAAGGACGATGCGCAGGCCGACCCGACAACCCTTTCGGGGAAGGCTGATACGGCTGGGTGAAGCAGAGCGAAGAGTACGCCCAGCCGCTGCGCCGGGGTAGTGGCGACAGCATGTACACAAGGAAAGCGTACGCAACACGGGAAGCCCCATGGCGTGGTCAGCAATGACCAACCGGAAGCCCGCGAGGGACAGACTGGGCGCCTTTGGTTCGAATCTTTGACGCGCAGACACCCAGTCCCTGAACTTAGTCTCCCTGGCTTTTCGTTTGAGCGCGTGCGGCAAGTGCCGCACCGGGCTCCCGTGTTGGGGTGGACGGCCCCCTTCCGCCACAGTGCGTGGCAAGATGAGGTCGTCCCTGACCCCAAACGAAGGAGCCGCCCGTGGAAACGATTGTTCGTATCGGTTTGGATACGTCAAAGAGTGTATTTCAGCTGCATGGCGTTGACGGGACGGAGCAGCCGGTTTTACCGCGTAAGTTGAGGCGCGGACAGGTTTTGGAGTTCTTCAGTCGTTTGCCGCCCGTGCTTGTCGCACTGGAGGCTTGCGGGGCGTCGCACTATTGGGCGCGGGAGCTGCAATCGCTCGGGCATGAGGTGGCGATGATTCCGCCGCAATATGTCAAACCGTATGTGCAGCGCGGAAAATCCGACGCTGCGGACGCCGAGGCGATTTGCGAGGTGGCAAGCCGGCCGAAACTGCGCAAGAACTTTGTGCCTGTCAAAAGCCCCGAGCAGCAAGGTGCACAGATGCTGGCGCGCGTGCGCAACCAGTTCATCGGCAGGCGAACCCAACTCGCCAACTCGATCCGCGGCTACGCTGCGGAGTTCGGCTTTACAGCGCCCAAGGGGCTTTCGTGGCTCCAACAATTGCTGATCGACATTCGGGCTGACGCGACAGTCCCCGAGTTGACGAAGGAGTTGGTGGACGCTTTGGCAACAGAACTGGCGCGCGTCGATGACCCGATCGCCAAGCTCGACAAGAAGCTCATGCAATTACACCGGAGTAACGAGATGAGCCGACGGCTGGCGGCTATCCCGGGCGTTGGTCCGATCGGCGCGACGCTGCTGTCGATCAAGGTCGTGGATGCACGCGGGTTCAAGTCGGCAAGAAATTTTGCTGTGAATCGGCGTCGAACTGAGCCCCTTGAACTAACGCCGATAATCCTTTGTGGCGAATAGGGGAATCTATGTTGGGGTGGGGGTCCCGATCGGCGCCGACGGTGACCCCATCTCGACCGGCGTTTGTTAATTGCCTTCAAAACGTTACTGCCGATACCTGCAACGGCCTGACCCCTGCGCCGAATCACACCCACAACGGATGGTCGCGTTGCGCTTGCGCAACGATCGTGGAAGGACAGCCTGGAAAAGCCAACAGAGGAGCAGAGATACGCCCGCGCGCCCACGAGCTTTGGGAGGCTGCCGGCAAACCGAGGGGCAACAGAACCAGTTCTGGTTTGAAGCTGAGCGTGAGCTCAGACAGCCGGATCCCGCGCTCAACCTTGATGAGAAATCCGGCACCTTCACCGAATGACGAGAGCGCCGCTTAGCGCAATTCGCGCCGCAGGCGCCACATTAAGACGGCGACTGCGAACCAGATCAGCGAAGCAGCGGCGAGGCAGAGGGCGGGCGGTGAGTCGGACGCCCGCCACCAGATCACGAGCGCGAAACAAGCAAGGCCCAGGCTTCCCCAGCCGGCCCCGGCGGCATCAAGCGCCGCCGCACTCCTGCCGCGCTCTTCGCCACGCAGGCCCTTTTGTTGCTTGCGCTCGCGCTCATGCTTTTCGATCAAGGTGGCACTCGCGCAGAAGATCGCTGGAAAGGCTAACATTAGCCCGCCGGCCACCGGCCCGGCCCAATCGGCCACAAGGCCCGCCACGACGGTCGCCAGTCCGCCCAATACAAAACGCACGACATATTCGTAAGGCCGTCCCTGCCTTAGCGCAGATAACTTGAAATGGACCACCATGACCATCACCCAATCAGAACTTGCTTGAGGCCTGCCGCCACCGCAAGCCAGATCGCGAGAGCGACGAGGGTGGCCTTCGGCGCGGACCAGTTGGCCCGCATCAGCAACTGACAGACAACAAGACTGTAAGCTGTGAGCGCGAAAGCGCCGAGGACCATCGAGCGACCTTCGATTGCAACGTATTCGCCGCCATGTTTCCAGAATGCAAGGCCCAGCGTCGCGAGCGCAACGGAAGGCGCGGCGCCAAACAATCCCGCAAAGCTCTTGGGGCGCAGTACGTCGCCTATCGCTGCAAACAGCGAGACGACCAAACCGCCAATCAGAAAGCGCAGCGCGTAGTCCACCATTCCCCCGTGCTCTTCGATTCGATGAGCGGCATCTAGCACGATCCTGGCATCAGCATGCTGATCGCCATGCCAACGATACAAAGGGCCATTGCCGCGGTTGATGCCCAGCCGAGCCAGTACAGCCAGCCTTCGACAACAAGCTTTCCCATCACGTCACGCCTCCTGACCAGCAACATCAGCATGGTCATCACGAGCCAGCACCCCGTTGATAACCGCGCTCCAGTAAAGCGCGACCAATGCGGCCCGAAATCTCTTGGATTGCCGCGCCATCAAGGGATAGCTCAGGAGCATCGTCCGCCGATGCCAAAGCCAAGCTGCGCGCCGGCCTGGCTGTAGATACCAATACCTGACGGTTCGTCGTCCAATGCGCCCGTGATCAGCCCGGGACCAAGCCGCTTCAGAAGGCTGCTCTGCGCCTTCATCTCTTTCGCGTCGGATCTTGCCATGTGCTCCTCGGGATTGGGGCAGCCCCAGGAGGGTCCCGTTGGCCACGCCGAGAAGCAGTGAGGGGTTCACCGGTTCGGACTCAACGCTCGATGCGGGACTAGAAATCCCGCGCAGCCTAAGCTCTGGATGCGCTGGTCATATCTGCGCCGGCCCATCCAGCTCGATGGTCCTCGTGTGGTTACTAACTCTAATGGTGCCAGAAGATCGCGAGCAACAGAATGATCGGCAGCGGTACGCCCAACAACCACAACAATGCGCCTCGTCCAAAGCCCATGGCACTCTCCTCAATTGATTTCCTTCGCTTCCAACGCATCCCTCCTGCGCACGGTTCCTGTCAGGGAACGGTTTTCGAGGCTGCTGATTGAAAGACTGAGGGCTCTACCTTTCCGATCGTTTTTTCGGTAATTGCTGCAGGGCGGTAATGTGAGTGTGTGAAGGGAGGCAGAGACAGTCGATGACTGTAAGAGTGCGTCCACTACCCGCCGATATCGAACTCGCGCGCGCGATAGCGCGAAACACCCGTCCGCTGCCGGAACGGATCTCGGCCGCCCTGACGTGGGGAGCAGACGAACATGTTCTGACAGCGCTCGCCCTGGGATGGTGGCTCTGGTCTCGCGCCAAACCGCTCCCACAGCGTCACGCAAGCAATCATGTGCTGCTGACGACGTTCACTACGGTTCTGCTGCCTCACCTTTTGAAAGCGCACTTCGATCAAGTGCGGCCGGACCGGCGCACCGTGCGCGGCCACCTGCATGGTATCCCGCTTTCCGGCCGCGCTCTCGATGCGTTCCCATCGGGCCACGCCGTGCATGTTGGAGCGCTCGCTTCCGCCGCCACGGTCCTGCCGCGCACTACGCGCAATTTTGTGTGGGCCATCGGGGCGGTTCTGGTGTCGACATGCGTGCTCCTGCTGGCCCACTGGGCAAGCGACGTGCTTGCGGGTCTGGCGATGGGGGCCGCGCTCGAGCGCATGCTGCGGCGGTTGATGGGATTTGGCCATCAGGGAAGATCGGGCTAGTCATGGGCCAACTGATCGCATCTCCCGGTCCGCACGCCATTCATCTCTGCATCGACATGCAGGGACTGTTCGCCCCGGGTGCCCCATGGGCAACGCCCTGGATGGAACGTGCGTTACCGCAAGCGCTCAAGCTGACTGCGCATGCCCCGCAGCGCACCGTTTTCACGCGCTTCATTCCGGTCCGCAACAAGGCCGAGGCGCGGGGCGTCTGGAAAGCCTATTACGAGAAATGGGAATGCGTGACACGCGACCAGGTCGATCCGAGGCTGCTTGAGCTCGTGCCTCCTTTGGCGCGCTTCGTGCCGCCTGCCACGGTAATCGATCGCCAAGCCTACTGCGCTTTTTCCAATAGCCGGCTGCAAGCCTTCCTCGATCAGCACCATGTCGAGACATTGATCGTCTCTGGCGGTGAAACCGATGTCTGTGTGCTCGCGACGGTGCTGGCCGCCGTCGATACCGGCTACCGCGTCATCCTGGCGGAGGATGCGCTCTGCAGCTCGTCCGATGAAAGCCACGACGCGCTGATCAATCTCTATACCCGGCGTTTCAGCTTGCAGATCGAGGTGGCACCAGTTGTCAGTATCATTGCGAGCTGGATCGTCGACGACTGACCACGGTTCCCGACGAGAAGTCGACGGGATTTCATCACGAACCGATCGTGATCCAGTATTGCCCATTAGGTATTTGAGAAGCGTGACAGCGCGCAGCTCCGACCGCCGACTGGGTCCTCTCGGGGTACCAAGGGCAACCGTCGGCCTTATCGACGCTTAATTCTGCGTGGCCGGCCGCAGCGGCGCGGCAGTTGCCGTGCAAAGCACGCCGCGTTCCGCTTCATCCGCGATGCGATTGAGGATAGCTGCCTTGGCGCGATCCTGCTCTGCCATGGCAAGCTTTCGGTAACCTAACGCGCGGCTGTGGTCGTTGGATGAACCGTTGGCTGAAAACATGAGATTTACGCACGTAAATAGACCGATCCCACCAAGCTGACAGAAGGCGAAACGTTCCTTCCGAGACCTGAAACAAGTCGCCGGCCTGCATGTTAAGCAGAAATGCCGGACGAACGTACCCGTTTGCTTGAGGAGGCTTCGCGATGTCGGCGTTTGGCTGCATCCATCAATGATCGAGATGCGGCTGCGAAGATCGAGGCGCTGGCTGAGGACTATGAGAGGCGCGCTGCGACGCTCAGCGCTTTCACAGAAGCGAACCACGCAAAGGGTTCGGACGAACCCCGATTGCGGTAAGCATCAGACTGTGTTCAGCAAGCCTACGCCTCTAGCGGGCCAGGCGCCGGATGGCTTTGGCCGCCCGGCCTGGACCATGCCATCCGAGAAATTTCAGCTCCTTGCCCTCAAGCGCATTCGTCGCCCGAAAGAACTGTTCAAGATCGTCGCGCGCATGGGTAGGAAGTTTGCGGATATCCTTGAGATCCGCTTCGAGCGGCGATCGGTCGGGCACCGCAAACACCCGATCGTTTCGCTCTTTCTTGCCTTTGCCTTTTTGTTCGACTTCGAGAATGCCGACCGGGCGACAGCGGAGCACGACACCCGGATAGGTCTGCGCGTCATGCAAGATCAGCACATCCAGCGGATCGCCATCCTCGGCTTTGGTCGAGGGAATGAAGCCCCAATCGTAAGGATAAGTCAGACCTGCCATCAGCGGTTTCGCCGGGGCAAAAACACCAAGCTTGGGATCGAAATCGAGCTTGCACGAGCTGCCCCGTGGCGTTTCGACCACGGCGAAGATGCTGTTGTCGTCGGCCCAACTCGGTAGTTTCGTCAGATCTGTCATGGCAACAGTCGATTACGCCTTTCGCATCGACAATGAGGGCGGGCCTGGCGAAATCGCTTCCGCGAGGCTCTTTGCATCACGCGGCGGTGGACGCTTTCTTGTTCACGCCCTTGCGCAGTGCGACGGTATTGAGCTTGGTGTTCGCCGCCTTCTCTTCGTTCAGATTCGTGGTCAGAAAGCGCACGACATCGTCGTGGCCGAGTTCTTCCGCCCAGGCAATCAGCGTGCCGTAGCGGCATATCTCGTAATGCTCGACGGCTTGCGCGTTCGCGACGATCGCCGCATCAAGCACCGTCTTATCTTCGATCTCGCCGGCTGTCTCGTTCGCTTCCTTGATCAGACCGTCGATCGCCGGACATTGCGTGCCGCTCGGCGCGTTGCCGAGCTTCTCAAAAGCCTTTTCGAGACGCTCGATCTGCTTGTTGGTTTCCTCCAGATGGATATTGAGGCCTGTCACCAGATCGCGGTTGGTCGCCTTCTCGATCATTTTCGGCAGCGCCTTGGTGATCTGTTGCTCGGCGTAATAGATGTCCTGCAAGCCGTGCAGGAGCAGGTCATCCATTGTCTTGATGTCTTTTGTGAAAAATCCCATGGCTTCGCTCCTCGTTCTTAAAGCGAGGGAACGCGCGCGTGCGAACCTTGTTCCTCTGAGCCAATGCTATCACCGGCGGCGCAAGGACTGTCCCTCGCGCGGCTTCCAGATTGGCTAATTTCCCGCCGCAAGAACGAATTAGCGACGGCCTGCCGCGCGGGCAGAAAGGAACCCCCACATGAAGCCGGCGTTTGCCTTTTTGTGGAGTTTTGCATGGTCAGCACCTCGCTATGGATGGATACCGAGATATTGCCGGAGGCGAATGCGCTCAAAGGCAATGTGCATTGTGATGTGGCCGTTGTCGGCTCCGGGGTTGCCGGCATGTCGACCGCCTATGAACTCTTCAAGCGTGGTCAGTCGGTGATCGTCATCGACCGCAAGGGCATCGCGAGCGGCATGACGGCCCGTACCTCGGCGCGTCTTGCGCCGCTTTGCGATGATCTGATGAGCGAATTCAGGAAGCTGCGTGGTGCGGAAATCGCCAAGCTGTTCTACCAAAGTCAGGCGGCGGCCGTCGATCGTATCGAGGAAATCCAGGCGGGCGAAAAGATCGCCTGTGACTTTCGACGTCTGGAAGGGTATCTCTTTCAGGGCCACGGCATGCCGGCCGATGTTCTCGATGAGGAGCTGGAAGCGGTGCGCGAGGTCGGCGCGCCCGTCCACCGCCTAGTCGGCGTTCCACTCGAGGGATGCGAGAATCGCCACGTGCTGCGGTATCCGCGCCAGGCGACCTTCCACCCTCTCAAATATCTCGCCGGCATGGCCGCGGTTTGCGCGACCAGCGGCGTCCGTTTTTTCGCTAACAGCCCGGTCGAAGAGGTTGCCGAACGGGATGGCGCCGTCACGCTCCGAACCGCACAAGGGCAGATCACGGCCGGACACGCCGTGGTCGCGACCAATGCCTCAATTGCCGACCGCTTTCAACTGCATTCCAAGGTCGCTCCTTACCACACTTACGTGCTAGCTTTCGCGATTGCACGGGGCGAACTCCCCGACGCGCTCTATTGGGACACTGAGGATCCTTTATCACTACGTGCGGCTGCAGCCAGGTCCTGACGATCATGATCTCGTCCTTATGGGCGGCGAAGACCGCAAGAGCGGCGAGGCAAATGACGCCGACCAGCGCTTTGCCCGGCTGGAAAGCTGGGCCCGCGAATTGATCCGGGGCCTTGGCAGGGTCACACACCGCTGGTCAGGTCAGGTTCTCGATACCATTGATTATGTGATTATGCCGGCTTCATCGGCCTCGAGCCTGGCAGCCAGCGCATCTACCTCGCGATGGGCGACTCGGGTCAAGGGCTGACGCATGGTGTGATGGGGGCGATGCTGAACACCTCCCTTATTCTCGGCGAGGACAGCCCCTGGAGGTCTGTTTATGCGCCGGATCGTACGCCGCTTGCGGCCGCCAGGAATTTCCTACGCGAGAACCTGACCGTCCCACAAAATCTCGCGGAGTATGTGGCACCCGGTGAAATCACCTCCCTTCGGGAGATCGAGCCGGGTGAGGGTGCAATCTTGCGTCGGGGTTTCGAAAAGATCGCCGCCTACAGGGACAAGGCCGGCGAACTGCACCTTCATTCGGCAAGCTGCACGCATATCGGTTGTCATCTGCACTGGAACAGCTTCGAGTCCTGCTGGGATCGCCATTTAGATTTTGTCGTCAATGATTTCAATGATTTGCGGGCAGTTTTGCCTAACTTCTCTGATGGGTTAGGCAATCTGATATCGAAACCGGCTTGCAGCTTCGCCATCGCCGCAACTGCCAAACCCCTGCGCAGCGGCGCGGCAATAGCGCTCGATTTCGCGGATATCTGTGTGGCCGGTAATGCTCATGATTTCGAGCGCTGTGCTTCCGGATTCAGCCAAGCGATGGCACGCAGCCTTGCGCACACCTTGCGGAGAGGAGCGTGGAGGCAGGCCAGCGTCCGCCGCAGCCTCGCTAATCCAAGCCGAGAATGCTTTCTCGCTGTGCGCTCGGCCGTGAATGGTTGCAATGAAGGCCGGGCCATCCTTCGGGCAGTCGGCAATGTAGCGGGCCAAGTCGGTGTGCACCGGAATGCATAACTCCACATGACCTTGGCTCTTTTTGGTGGTGATGACGAAGCCGTCCTTCGTCAGGTGCTCCCAGCCAAGCCGCACGGCATCGGAGCGGCGCAGGCCGGTATGCAATAGCACCTCGAAGGCAAGCCGTAGCGGTGTGCCGACTTTATAGCGCCCGCGAAACGCGGTGATGTCCTTTTCCGTCCAGGTGCGATGGCCGGTGGTTTTGAGTTTCACGCGCTTGGCGACAACAACCGGGTTATCGCTGCGCATCTCAGCCGATACCGCATAGTCCATCACGGCCTTAAGGCGTTTTCTGAAATTGCTTGCGGCGCTCGGCGTGTCTGCCATCGCGTCAATCAGGTTGTTGACGTGCTTGGCCAGCAATCGGGCCGTCGCCGTGCTTGTCCACGAAACGGTTCAGGACGTTGCGATAAGTGGTTTGCGTGCTCTCGGCCAGCGCCTTGAATTCGGCGCTGCCGTAGTACCCCTTATCCTTGTCGCCGTACCCTTTGACAGCGGCAGCAATCGTGCCGGCCTTGATACGCCGCACCTCCGGCGTTGGCGCGTCGGTGCTCATCGCGGCGCGGTACGCCGTCCAGAATTCGGGCGAATACAACAGCGCGGGCAATGCGAGTTGAGGCTTGCCCGGCCGGCGCAGGTAGACACGGGGTTGCCCATGTCTATCCACCTATTCATTCACATACTTGGGTTTTCGCTGCCGCACGCCTTGTCCCAATAGTCAGATGCGTTGTCATTGGCGGCCGCCGGCTGGGCGCCGCCGAAAATAGAATCCAATTCCCGCCTGTCATACAATACTACACCTAGAATTTGGCGAGGGGCCGGGATTGCACCGGCCTTGCGCTGGGTGTCGAAATGGCTGGGAGAGATTCCGAGGTACCGCGCAGCCTCTGCACGGCGCAGGCCGCGCGGCTGAACGCGGTTGTTATCGTTGGCGGGAATGGGCAAAATCGCGCCCCTGAGTAGTTGCTCTGTAAACCTCG
Organism: Bradyrhizobium sp. LA2.1; assembly: GCF_040547725.1. Lineage (NCBI taxonomy): Bacteria > Pseudomonadati > Pseudomonadota > Alphaproteobacteria > Hyphomicrobiales > Nitrobacteraceae > Bradyrhizobium > Bradyrhizobium sp. LA2.1. The sequence continues at coordinate 59,986 of NZ_JBEPQI010000012.1, read as the reverse complement.
CCGGCTGGAGCCGACGCACTTGCTGGGTTTATACACGGTCGCCTCGAACAAATGCGGCACAAACCGACATTGTAATCGATTTATAACAATTCGTTACTTGCACTCCAAAAAAGTAGAAGGCCCGCGCCGGCTAAGACGCGGGCCGCTGCGGCGTGGCGGGACTGGGGTCAGGCCGCAGCCGGCAAATAGCCCAAACTGAATTTAGGAACCGGTGCCCCGGCGTCGGCATATTAGGAATCGAGAATTCAAACCCCAACGGTTAGGACCCGTAAAGACGAGGGTGTGCCATGCAGCAACGTCGTCGTTTCAAGCAAACCATCTCTCTTGAAGCTCGCCTTGCTAAAGAAGCGAAGCGCCTCCGCGAAGAAGCCAAAGCGCTTCCGCCAGGTCTCGAACGGGATCTCATTCTGAGAAAGGCCAGACAGGCCGAAACCGGCTCGCACCTGAGCGAATGGTTGACCTCGCCGGGATTGCGGCCTCCTGATTGAGATCAGGAAAGCAGGCACGCCTGTTAGCCGGTCATGGCAGAATCATTTGGCAACGCATTTACTGTCGTTGAAGTGACTGCAGACGACACAGAAACCCAGATTTGGATTGCGCTGGCCAAGCCAGGCCAGGCGCTCACATTGGTCCTCGCCGCCGCCTCAGAAGGTTCGACTGCGGAAGTGTTGAATGTTGCCCTGACGCCGAAGCAGCAGAAAATGTTCGAGGAACTCAACCTTCAGCCAGGCGACGTTTACAAGCTGGATGGATGAGGCCCCGAGCCGCCGCTGGAGCGGGCATCCGCGGCCTGCCTCTGATCGCCAAACTTTCTGTGAACCTTCCCTCGCCCCGGTAAGACCCACCTTCTGCCAGGATTTTGCATCGCCTTCCTGGGGCTAAGGCCAGCGCCGTCTGCAATCTTTTCAAGCAGGCGGCGTGGTATTGTTAGGTGTCCAGGTCCTTCGGAACTGATCGCGCCATTCTGCGTTTCGCAGATCGAAGAGATTTGCGAGGGAGCGCAAATGAAGGCCGAGCGACTGTTTCAAATCGCCATCTTTGGTCTGTTCATGTTTTCGGCCATCCTTGCGTCGATGCTGATCTTGAGTCCGTGACGAACTTGGAGGCGGCCGTGATAGTTTTGGTCGTATCGAACCCCGCCGCGTTCTCGGGGCAAGGCAGCATCATCCTGCTCGAATACATAGATGAGAATGCCGCGATGAAAGCGGCTAGAAAGATCGCTCAAGAAACCGGGCGCTCTGTCACGGTGCGCAACGAGGACATGCGCGTGATTGGTACAATACCGGCAGCCTCGACCCGTTGAAGTGCGGCGCTGTCTTGCTGGGACAGTAATAGCCCGCCCCAACGAGTGAGGCGGGCTTCGGCGGTCGTGCGGATATTGCTACTGTCGGGCGCCGAGCAGGATGTCGTCATCCGAAGTCCGCTTCGCCCACACCGAGCGGGCGTACTCTATGCGCATGACGCCAGCTGGGTCGTGGCGTGCAGCCCACTTGCCGAGGTTGTCCACCGAGGACTCCCTGAGGAGGAGGACGTGAAGAGCGCCGTTGCGGATAATCGGATTGCAGCCCCCGGCGCGCAGGCCAGACCGTGCGCAAAAAGGCGTGGAGAGTTCGATGGTCGCGCTAGCATTCGCGTGATGCGAGATCCCGGGCGGAAGGCTAGCGTTCCATAAAACGTTCGCCCTCGGAATTCACCAGGTAGCCGCCTTCGCCGCGCGCGCCTTCTGTGATGAGGCAGCCCGCCCCATAGATGCCAGTCGGATGAAACTGCATGAATTCCATGTCTTGCAACGGCAGGCCGGCACGCAAGGCTAAGCCGCCTCCATCGCCGGTGCAGGTATGCGCCGACGTGCAGGAAAAGTAGATCCTGCCGTAACCGCCGGTCGCCCGGATGACGGTCTGCGCTCGGAAGAGATGCAGCGTTCCATCCATCATTGACCATGCGTCGTTGGCGCGGGAGAAGGGCATCCCCGCATGCTCCAGTTCGATGACGGTGGGGACGGCTTGCCGGCACATATATTCGATGGCGTCCTGGTCGCCGAGCCAATCGGCTCCTTTGACCGTGTCATACATATGCCATTGCCAACTGTCTTCGCCGAGGTTGCCGAGACTGGCAGCAATGCCACCCTGGGCCGCGACCGTATGGCTGCGTGTCGGAAACACCTTTTGTGATGCAGGCGGTCGTTAAGCCAGCCTCGACAGCGCCCTGGGTGGCCCGCAAACCGGCTCCCCCGGCACCGACGACGACCACATCAAATGTATGGTCGATAAATTCGTAAGCGGTTGTCGAACTCATGCTGTCCCTCGACGCACCAGGATTGGGTGCCGGCAATTCGCGGAACGTTTAGATTAGATGTTTTAGATATCACTAATTGACAATATAACATGACTAGTTAGGATGCAAGGATGACGTTTGGTCGTCGTCGAAAACGGGGTGATGGGGCAATCCGGTGATCACAGCGGCTCAACTGCGGGCGGCCAGGGTGCTCCTCGGTATCGATCAGCGCCGGCTCGCAGAAATGTCCGGGCTATCGGTGCCGACCATCCAACGTATGGAGGCTAGTGAGGCGATGGTTCGGGGCAATGTCGATTCGCTGGTGAAGCTGATTACAGCCCTCGACGCCGCCGGCATTGAGTTGATCGACGAGGGGGCGGTCAGTAACGCCGAGGGACGCGGGGTGCGGCTGAAACTCAACTCCGGATCGGAAAAATCTATTTGAACAATCGGACAGAAAACAAAGTGTCAAGCGGAAGGAAGGCGCGCACATAATGTCGGCTGTCGTTGTCCAAATGCTGTGTGTTGCCGGATTGCTTGGATCGGCAGTTCTGGCGATTGTTCTGAGCCGCTCAAAGACGGCCACGGCCATCATCTATAGCGCGACGTTGACCGCGTCTGCGATCGCGTTGACTGGGTCCATCCACTGGTTGCTTGGCGCCACGGCGAGCGCCTCCGATCTGACCCTCCCAATCGGATTGCCATGGCTTGGCTCCCATTTCCGCCTCGACCCGCTGGCCTCGTTTTTCCTTATCGTTGTCAATCTCGGAGGAGCCGCGGCAAGTGTTTATGGCCTCGGCTACGGCCACCACGAGCCGACGCCGCAGCGCGTGCTTCCCTTTTTTCCGGCCTTTCTAGCCGGCATGAATCTTGTGGTGCTGGCGGGTGATGCGTTTTCTTATCTGCTTTGTTGGGAATTCATGTCGCTCGCGTCCTGGGCGCTCGTAATGGCGCACCATCGTGAACCGGGCAACGCGAAAGCCGGTTACGTCTATCTCGTCATGGCGAGCTTCGGCACGCTCACATTGCTGCTGGCCTTCGGCCTTTTGGCGGGGCCGGCGGGGGACTACGAATTTGTCGCCATTCGCACGGCTCAACATACGCCCTACGTGGCCACGTTGGTGTTGATCCTGATGTTGCTCGGCGCCGGTTCAAAGGCCGGCCTGGTGCCGCTGCACGTCTGGCTGCCACTCGCTCATCCCGCGGCTCCGAGCCACGTTTCGGCACTGATGAGCGGCGTCATGACCAAGGTCGCGATCTACGGCTTTATTCGCGTGGTATTCGATCTACTGGGGCAGCCGAGCTGGTGGGCGAGCGTGATCGTGCTTTCTCTTGGCGGCATCACCGCCGTAATGGGGATCTTGTATGCGATGATGGAAAAGGACCTCAAACGTCTGCTCGCCTACAGTACGATCGAAAATGTCGGCGTCATCTTCGCAAGCCTCGGCCTTGCATTGGCCTTCCAGGCCAACGGCCTGAAACTACTGGCCGCGCTCGCGTTTGCGGCGGCTCTGTTTCACGTTCTCAATCACTCCTTCTTCAAGAGTCTGCTTTTCTTCGGCGCCGGCGCCGTCCTGACAGTGACCGGCGAGCGGGACATGGACAAGCTGGGTGGCCTCATTCATCGCATGCCGTACACAAGCTTCGCCGTTCTCGTCGGCTGTGTCTCGATCTCAGCGCTTCCGCCGTTCAACGGTTTCGTCTCGGAATGGCTCATGTTCCAGGCCGTGCTGCAGAGCCCGGAGTTGCCGCAATGGGCGCTGAAGATCACCGTGCCTGCGGTCGGAGCTCTATTGGCCTTGGCTGCTGCGTTGGCGGCGGCGTGTTTCGTCAAGGCCTACGGCGTGACCTTTCTCGGGCGTCCGCGCGACGTGGCGGCGGAAACCGCGGAGGAAGTCGACCGCTACTCGCTTTCGGCAATGTTCATCCTCGCCGCACTTTGCTTGCTGGCCGGAATTCTGCCGGGGCCGGTGATCGACGCGCTTTCGCCGATCACGCTACAAATCCTCGGGGGCCGCATGCCGATCCAGGCCAACGAACCCTGGCTTTCGATCGCGCCGATTGCGGAGAGTCGCAGTTCATACAACGGGCTGCTTGTTATGGTGTTCATCGCGATATCCGCCTCGGCGGCCGTCGTCTTTATTCATCGCTTTGCCTCTCGTGCGTTAAGGCGGGGGCCGGCCTGGGGCTGTGGCTTTTCCGATCCGACACCCGCGGCCCAATATTCGGCCGGAAGCTTCGCTCAGCCTATTCGCCGCGTTTTCGGTACGCTCGTGTTCCACGCTCGCGATCATGTCGAGATGCCGCCCCCCGGGGATATCAGGCCCGCGCGCCTGCGAATCGAATTGCACGATCTGATCTGGGAGCGAATGTATGAGCCGATAGCAGACGTGGTTGGCTTCTCTGCCGATAAACTCAATCGCCTGCAGTTCCTGACCATCCGGCGGTATCTCAGTCTGGTTTTTGCGACCCTCGTCACACTCCTTCTGGTCCTCGCGATATGGTCGTGATGTCGGACATTCTTGTGCAAGGCATGCAGATGCTTCTGGTGCTGCTGCTGGCGCCGCTGCTGACCGGCTTTGTGCGCAAGATGAAGGCCCGCCTGCTGCGTCGACAGGGAGCGTCGGTCTTTCAACCGTATCGGGACCTCCTGCGATTGCTCCGCAAGGAAGTGGTGCTGGCGGACAACGCCTCCTGGCTGTTCCGCGTGACGCCCTACGTGACCTTTGCTGCGATCTGGGTTGCTGCCGCCCTGGTGCCGACGTTCGCCACCGGCCTCCTCTTCAACTGGACGGCGGACCTGATTGCCATCGTGGCGCTGCTGGGAAGTGCACGCTTCTTTCTTGCGCTCGCCGGGATGGACGTCGGCACCAGTTTTGGCGGCATCGGCTCCAGCCGCGAAGTCATGATTGCGGCGCTTGCGGAGCCGGCAATGCTGCTGTTTGTATTTTGCACGGCCCTGGTTGCCGGCTCGACCCAACTTTCGACGGTCGCGAATTTCATGGCCTCGTCCTATGTCGGCTTACGAGTATCGCTGGGAATGGCGCTGATCGCGCTCATCATGGTGGCACTCGCGGAGAACGCGCGAATTCCGGTCGACAATCCGGCGACGCACCTGGAGCTCACCATGGTGCACGAAGCGATGGTTCTCGAATATTCCGGTCGCCATCTGGCAATGATCGAATTCGGCGCCTTCCTCAAACTATTGCTCTATATCTCGCTAATCGCGTGCGTGTTCCTACCCTGGAAGATAGCAGTCTTCGGTACCGGTCCGTTGTCCTATGCCATCGGCGCCGCCGCCTACCTCATCAAGCTCGCGGCTGCCGGCTTTTTCCTCGCACTGTTCGAGACCGCCACGGCAAAAATGCGGGTCTTTCGCGTTCCGCAATTTCTCGGTGCGGCCCTCATGCTGGGCCTGCTCGGCACCCTCCTCCTGTTCGTGTCAAAGAGCTTCTGATGCAGATGCACAGCCTCTCCTTCGACGTCTCGCACACGCTGGCTGGCGGGCTCGTCCTGATCAGCTTCATGATGCTGTACCAGGACAGGCTTTATTCGCTTCTCAACGTTTTTGCGCTTCACGCCCTGGTGCTCGCGCTTTCCGTCGCTTGGCAGGCCTTTGTCCAGAGCGCTCCTCATCTTTACATCACGGCTGCAATCGCCCTCGTCTTCAAGGCGATCGTCATTCCGGTGGCGTTGCATCGCATCGTCAAGCAGCTTGGGATTCATCGCGACATCGAGGCGGCCGTGGGGATCGGCCCGACCATGCTGGCCGGGATGGCACTGGTTGCCCTCTCCATGGTGCTGATGCTGCGGGTGACCGCGGAGGCCGATCCATTGGCGCGCGAGGATCTCGCTTTTGCCTTGTCGGTCGTACTGCTCGGACTTCTGGTCATGGTGACCCGTCGCAACGCCGTCAGCCAGGTCGTCGGATTCATGTCGCTCGAGAATGGGCTGGTGCTGGCGGCAACCGGCGCCAAGGGCATGCCGCTGGTGGTCGAGATCAGCGTCGCCTTCTCGATCCTGATCGCCTTCATCGTCATCGGCATCTTCCTATTCCGGATCCGCGAACGTTTCGATTCCGTTGATGTCTCTGCGCTCGACGACTACCGGGGCGAACGGCGATGAACGTACCTTCCTTCGATCCGGTGGCGGCTATCCTGATAATTCCGATCGGCTCGGCAGCGTTGCTGGCCATACTGCCGGGTTACCGGCTGACGGCGAGGTTGAACGTCGTGGCGAGCTTGGCGACATTTCTTTCGGCCCTCTCGTTGTTCGTCATCGAACGTCCGCCGCCGGGGCCGTACGTGCTCGTCGACGATCTGAACATCGTCTTCATCGTACTCAACACCTTCGTGGGGTTCACGACCAGCATCTTCAGCGCCAGCTACATCGCGCATGAACTGGAGACTGGTCGGTTGACACCGGTTTATCTGCGTTTCTACCACGCCATGTATCAGACCATGATGTTCGGCATGAACCTAGCTTTCGTGTCGAACAATATCGGCCTGATGTGGGTCGCGGTGGAAATTGCGACGCTCACCACAGTGCTGATGGTCGGCATCTATCGCACCCACGCCGCTCTGGAAGCGGCATGGAAATATTTCATTCTGGGGAGCGTCGGAATAGCGTTCGCCCTGTTCGGCACGATCTTGATCTACATGGCAGCGCGTCCGGTCATGGGCGAGGGTCAGGACGGCATGGTCTGGACACTTCTGATCCAACATGCCGCGAATTTCGATCCTGCGCTTCTCAACGTCGCTTTCATATTCCTGCTGCTCGGCTACGGCACCAAGGTCGGTCTGGCGCCGCTGCACGCATGGCTGCCCGACGCCCACGCCGAAGGTCCGACGCCGATATCGGCGGTACTGTCGGGGCTACTGCTGAATGTCGCGCTCTACGCGCTATTGCGCTTCAAGATATTGCTGGCCGCCCATCCGGCAGCGATCGCTCCTGGTCCCCTTATGGTGACGATGGGCCTAGTTTCGCTCGTCTTCGCGGCTTTCATGCTCTACCGCCGACGCGACATCAAACGGCTGTTCGCCTATTCCTCGATCGAACACATGGGCATCATCGTGTTCGCGTTCGGCATGGGCGGCCCGCTCGCCAATTTCGCAGGGCTGTTGCACATGGTGATGCACAGCCTAACCAAGTCCGCGATCTTCTACGCCGTCGGACATATATCGCAGATCAAGGGCACGCAGCGAATCTCCAGGATCCGGGGCTTGACCGTGACCCATCCGGCGCTCGGCTGGGGTCTGGTAACGGGCGTCGTCGCGATCGCGGGCTTGCCGCCGCTCGGCATCTTCATGAGCGAATTCCTGGTCGTAAGCTCGACCTTCGCACGCCAGCCGCTGCTCGCGATTGTACTGGTGTTCGGGCTGTTGTTGGCGTTCGGCGCTTTGACGTTACGCCTGACAAGCGTCGCATTTGGAGAACCTCGCGGCAGCACCAAGTCAGCCGAGGCTTCCTATGTGCCGATGTTTGCCCATCTCTCGCTGGTTCTGATCGCGGGAATCTATCTTCCAGCGCCGCTCGTCACCTGGTTCCAACACGTGGCTCGCCTTCTTGGATAGTTTGGAGATCAACAGGATATGCCATCGCTGATCGATCTCATGCTGGAGGGCCGCCCGGTCCAACAACACAGCCCGTGGCCGCGAGCTACAGTCGATGCTTCCGTTTGGACATTTGCGGCAAGCGAGCTGGCACATGGACGCTGGAGCCTACTCGGCCTTTGGGGAGAACCCTCAACGGTGCACATGGCGATTATGGATGGACATACGGCAGAAGTCGCCACCGTCAGCCTGGATTGCCCCGACCGCGCTTATCCTTCAGTCGGCAAACACCACCCTCCGGCGCTTCGATTGGAGCACACCATCAACGATCTGTTTGGATTGTCAGCGGAAGGCTTGCCTGACACTCGTCCGTGGCTTGATCACGGTTGTTGGGCCGTTCACTTCCCCTTGGGAAACCGCATCAACGCATTGTCGAAGGCGTCGCCCTATCATTTCCTGCCGGCGGAAGGCGGCGGCCTGCATCAGGTCGCGGTCGGTCCGGTGCACGCGGGAATTATCGAACCCGGGCATTTTCGGTTTACGGCAAGCGGTGAGACCGTGGTCCGGCTGGAACAACGGCTGGGATACACCCACAAGGGTATCGAGGGCCTCATGACTGGAGCCAATCTTGAACGGGCTGTCCAGCTCGCCGGACGCGTATCAGGCGACAGCACAGTCGCCTACGCCTTTGCGTTTTCGCGAGCGGCCGAAGCAGCCTTACAGCTTGTCGTACCCGATCGCGCGGTTTGGCTGCGAGCGCTGCTCGCTGAACTTGAACGGCTTGCCAATCATCTCGGCGACATCGGCGCAATCTGCAACGACGCGTCCTTCGCACTGATGCACGCTCTGTGCAGCGTGTTGCGAGAGAGCATTCTGCGCGCATCCCATACCGCATTCGGTCATCGGCTGATGCGGGATATTATCGTGCCCGGTGGCGTGACCCGCGACCTTAACGATGAAGGGAGAGAGACCATCCAGGCGGCGCTGGATAACATCCGCCGGCGGTTTCCTGCTTTGGTCGAACTCTACGACAATACGGCATCGCTGCAGGATCGCACGGTCGATACGGGCGTGCTTAAGCCCGCATTGGCCAAGCAGTATGCCGCTGGAGGCTACATAGGCCGCGCATCCGGTCGGTCCTTCGACGCGCGAAGCACACTTAAGTATCCACCGTATGACGCGCTGCGCTTCGAAGTCCCGGTCCTGAACGAGGGGGATGTCAACGCGCGCGTCTGGATCCGCGTGCGCGAGGTTGAACAGAGCCTTCTGCTGATCGACCAAATATTGGACCAGCTTCCCGATGGCCCGCTGGGAACGCATGCGGGGCACCGGCGGGAAGTCCGGGAAGGCATGGCGATCGTCGAGGGATTTCGCGGCGACGTCCTGGTTTGGCTCCGCTTGCGGGATGGCCGGGTCGAACGATGCCATCTGCGCGACCCGTCGTGGTTTCAATGGCCGCTTCTAGAGGCCGCAATCGAGGGCAACATCATCGCCGACTTCCCGCTCTGCAACAAATCCTTCAATTGCTCCTATTCGGGCCACGATCTCTGAGGAACGGCACCAGATGCGCAAGCTGCTTTTTGAGAGCCTGTTTCGCCGGCCGTTCACCGAGCAAGCACCGTCACCGGACGACGCCGCGGTGACCGAGCTCGCCACTGCCGTCGGTCGCGCGGCGCGACGGCGTCTCGGCCGAAGCCTCTCGATACGCGAGGTCGATGCTGGATCTTGCAACGGATGCGAACTTGAAATCCACGCATTGAACAATGCCTACTACGACGTCGAGCGCTTCGGTCTCCGGTTCGTTGCGTCGCCGCGTCATGCCGACGTGTTGATGGTAACCGGACCGGTGACGAAGAACATGCGCGACGCGTTGGAGCGCACCTACGATGCGACCCCCAACCCGAAGTGGGTCGTTGCCGTGGGAGATTGCGCCCGGGATGGCGGCTGCTTTGCCGGCAGCTATGCAGTGGTAGGAGGGGTCTCGCAAGTGGTTCCCGTCGATCTTCATATTCCCGGTTGTCCTCCGCCGCCCACCATGATCTTGCAGGGCCTTCTCGCCCTGCTCGATCGAGCGGCCAAAAGCGCCGCTTCCACTTGAGGCTCTGGGGACGCCTTCGACTATTCCAAGCCGGCTTGATCGCAGGGTGCGTTCAAACCGGAATAGTCCTTGCGATGACGCCGTTGATATTCCTTTTCGCACAATATCGGGATGATGGTTCCAGCACGTCTAGTCGCGCCCCGATGTTGTCAGTGGTCTCGTTGCTGCCATTGATCTACGTGGTGCTCGCTGCGGGGGTCGCTCTGACGAAGCACCGCTACGTTACGTTGACGAGCACGCGAATCCACCACGCATCGCGCCTGATGTCGACCTCCGAGCCTGATCGAACAGCCAGTACGCTCGCCATCTGTCTCTTTTTTGCGTCCATCGGGTGCGCATCGCTTGCCCTGCAGCCGCCTCCGGGCATCCTGGTCTCGATGACCTGGCATCTCGGCCCCCACGCGGCTGCGCCCATATTGTGGTCGGCGCTATTGAGCGTCTGCGTGGCCAGTTTCGGAGCTAACGCGCATGCCGCCGTCGACGCCACGCACTGATCTAGAAGGTGACGCTGAATCTCGGGACTAACGGTTCGTCGCATCGGAGAGGCGACTAGACGAAAATATGATCGTTATGTATACATCTATGGGCGATCGCTACTGATGTACAACACATCACATTTGACGAGAGTAGCCTTGAAGATCATCGGCAAATACAAAGGCAAGCTGGGTGAGATCGCGATCTGGGAAAGCGAACAGACGGGCGACCGCTTCTATCGCGAAGGCGAAATTTTCCAGAGCCAAAGCTCGACGTCCGGGGAGAGTAGATTCCCCTACGTAAAGATAATGGAAGCGTTTTTCAGCGACGCCAACAGTGTCCTGCTTCTCGGATGTGGTGGAGGTAACCTCGCGACGATGCTGGCACGCCAAGGAAAGAGCGTGACCGTGGTCGACCACAACCCAGTCAGCTTCGACATCGCCAAGCGCTTCTTCGGATTGCCGAAGGAAATTCCCTGCGTCGTCGCGGATTTTAGGGAGTATCTCTTAGCTGAGACGCGTATTTTTGACGGCATAGCGATCGACGTCGGCGGACCCGGATTTTGCTTCGAGGAGCAGTTCGATCCGGCAACCTGTCATTCGATCACGGCTCGGCTGAAACCCAGCGGACGCGCAATCCTGAACATGCTTGTCGCGACCGATTTTGACGCTGCGCCTGACATGATCAGCAGCGATCTGTCCGAAGGTCACATGACTTCATGGATATTCGACCATCCGGGTCGTCTAAACCGAAATGTCCTCATCGCCTGCCTGCCGAGGCGGCGCCGGGCCGCCAATCGGCGCTACATAGCGAAGCTTTCCAAAACCGTCGGCTGTGGTTGGACGTTGCGGCGCCCGCGTCAGCCCTGGCATGACAATAGGCCCGTCGTCGTCGACACTTGCACGTCCTAACCCGCGCCCAGGAGAAACGAAATGTTAGAACAAGGCACACGCAACCCGGAATTCGGGGCAGACAAATTCGGGTTCAGAGATCTCAAAGGGGTGAACTGGAATTTCCTTGAACCCGAACTGTACGAATGCGCCCTCAAGGACGGTGAAGCGCAGCTCACCTCCGGCGGTGCGCTCTGCGCCGAAACCGGCGTGCACACCGGCCGCAGCCCAAAAGACAAGTATATTGTCTGTGACGACCAGACGGAGCAGACCATCTGGTGGGAAAACAACGGCAAGATGACCCCCGCGCAATTTGCGCGACTGTACCAGGACTTCATTGCTCACTCCGCCGGCAAGACGTTGTATGCTCAGGATCTACGCGCCGGCGCCGATCCGGAATTTGGAATGCCTACGCGCGTTTTCACGGAGCTTGCCTGGCACTCGCTTTTCATCCGCACTCTGTTGCTCAGACCCAACCGCGGCGAACTCTCGACATTCGTGCCGGAGCTCGCGATCTACTGCTGCCCGACCTTCAAGGCTGATCCCAAGCGCCATGGCGTTCGCAGCGATACAGTGATCGCGATCGATTTTTCACGAAAGATCGTCTTGATAGGGGGAAGTTCGTACGCCGGCGAGATCAAGAAGGCCGTGTTTACGACGTTGAACTACTTTCTTCCCGCTCACAATGTCATGCCGATGCATTGTTCCGCAAATGTCGGCCCGCAGGATGATGCGGCCATCTTCTTCGGTTTGTCTGGAACCGGAAAAACAACTCTATCCGCTGATCCGGGACGCACACTGATCGGTGATGACGAGCACGGTTGGGGCTCCAAGGGCATCTTCAATTTCGAGGGCGGTTGCTACGCGAAGGCAATCAAGCTGAGTGCTGAAGCCGAGCCGGCCATATATGCGACCACTCAGCGCTTCGGAACGGTCCTGGAGAACGTCGCCTTCGATCCGATCACGCGCGTCTGCGATTTCGACGATGGCTCGAAGACGGAGAACACGCGTGCCGCGTATCCGATGCACTTCATTCCCAACGCTTCAAAAACCGGGCGCGCCGGGCATCCGAAGAATCTCGTCATGCTGACTGCGGACGCCTTCGGCGTGATGCCCCCCATTGCCAAGCTGACCGCGGCGGAAGCCATGTTTCACTTCCTGTCGGGGTACACCGCCAAGGTCGCTGGAACGGAAAAGGGCGTGGTCGAACCTGAAGCCACCTTTTCGACCTGCTTCGGTGCCCCGTTCATGCCCCGGCAGCCCTCGGTCTACGGCGATCTGTTGCGCTCGCTCATTGCCAAGCACAACGTAAACTGCTGGCTGGTGAACACCGGTTGGACCGGGGGGAAATACGGGGTGGGACAACGGATGCCCATCAAGGTGACCCGTGCTCTGCTGACGGCCGCACTCGACGGCACACTCAACGACGGCGAATTCTACACCGACAAGCACTTTGGCTTTCAGGTACCAGCATCGGTCAAGGGTATCGACAGCCGTATCTTGAAGCCCCGGGAGACATGGGACGACAAGGAGGCGTACGACGCCGCTGCGGCTAAGCTTGTCCAGATGTTCCAGGACAATTTTGCGAAGTTCAAAAGCGTCGTTCAAGCGGACGTCATGGTGGTCGCGGTGTCAGCGTAGGTTCTAACGGAAGGAAAAGCACCTCAGCCGATCAGTGCTCGGGTTCCCTGCCCGATCGCCCTCAAGCCGGGGTAACTTAACTCGGATGTCCGCGAGCGGTTCACATTTGCCTGTGCGCATCTGGCCGACGGTCGCTCGGGCAGTGGCCGGAAAGTGTCCCGCGTGCGGTCAGGGGAGGCTCTTCCGGAGTTATCTGCATCAGGTGGAAAACTGCACCTCCTGCGGCGAGCACTACGGCAAGACCTCACGCCGACGACGGACCGGCTTGGCTGACAATCCTCGTCGTCGGCCATTTGGTCGTACCGTCGGCGTTATATGCCGAGACCACGTTTCGCTGGCCTCTTCGGGTGAGCATAACAGTCTGGCCGCTGACTGCGGCGGCGCTAACATTGACTATTCTGCCGCGTGCGAAAACCATCTTCATCGCGGCAATCTGGGCGATGAACGCTCCGGGTTTCGAATGACGCGACTGGAAGCACAAAATTCGTCGCTTCTTCGTTTGGGGGAGCGAAATATCGAGAAGCGAGTTCGATTCTTCTACATTACCAATCTCCTCACATCTCGCTCGAGCTTTGACTTGGTAGTATCGTCCCGCGTCGCGGCGTAAACAGGCAAGCTTAAGGTCCGCCCGAAATCGCTGGAAACAAAGACGTGAAGCAAGGCCTTGAGTTCTTTTCCGCTTCTGGTTGCGGCCAACCTTTATTTTTCCGCCTCGAATTGATATTGGCCATCGAAGCTCGATCGGCGTCGCTGTTTTCGGACAGCATCGCCTTTCTCGAAGCAACGAGCGTGAGCGTCTTGATGTCGTCCGGATACAACCGGAGCATGCCGGGCCGGGAGACATTTGCCCGATTCTCCAGAACGATCATTCTCATTCCGACCGGTTTTTGCTTTGGATGATCGCGGCGAACTGTTGCGGCGCCGCGATCCCGTCCGCGACGCCGTTGGCCGCAACCGCCTCGGCGTTCCTGCTGACCAACATCGCCTATCTTGTCCAAGCACGGCCTGTTCGCGCATTTGGCCGGTTCGTTCTCCGACATTCGCAATCATGCGGTCATGAACATCGTCATCGTTCTAGCCGTCCTCTTGACCTGGGCATCAGGGACGATGTGGCCGGATGTGCTTACCGCCCTTGGAATTCTATGTGTGAATGTCAGTGGGGCCGAGCATATATGGCTTGTGGCGCGGGAGGCGCCGCCGGTCGATGCATGATCCGCTAAGGCAGCTATTCTTCGGCTCGCGGAACGAGCTTTCCCTGCGACGCCTTGTGATGATACTGCAACGCGATCAAAAGACTTTTCAGGCCTCGTAAGGGCCATAGCGTGACTATCAGGATCAACGGGATCCACAGTACCGCGTGGACCCAGTACGGCGGTTGATACTTGACCTCGGTGACCAAAGCGGCTCCCACGACAATGGCGCCGGCGATCATGATGACGAATATGGCAGGCCCATCACCGGCGTCGGCAAAGCTGAAATCGAGGCCGCACACGTCGCACTTTGATTTCAGGGTCAGGAACCCCTCAAACAACTTTCCCTTGCCGCAACGCGGACATCGACACAGAAGGCCAGCGGTATATGGCGATGGCGTTTTTTCCGAGATCTTTTCGGCCGAGAGGTCCATCGTCAGCTTTCTGCGTTTCGATTGGGTGGTGACTGAGCAAGCCAACTCGAAACGCTAGTGCGAGCCAATTTCCGCCAACCGTACCGAACTCGCAGCTCCCGGCACGTCGACCGTCGCTATCTCGACGCGGGCCGCCTGCTGACGGTTGGGATAGTCGTAAAGATTGGGATAGTCGTTAAGATTGGCGGCTACCGTCAGACAGAAAAGCGTCCGGCCGTCTTGTCCGCCCAACTGACATGCGACCGCATGCCGGCCCGGTACGTGAACGCGATGTGTGATCCGCCCGCCCGGTTGCACACGGACAAAAAGCGACTGTCGGGCGGCAGCCGCCCAGACGGCGCCTTCAGCGTCCCCGCAGATGCCGAGTGGGCTCATCCCCTCGAAGTCGGCGAAAACTTTTCGATGCAGCAATCCTCCGTCGCTGCCGATCTTGAACTCGAGAAGCCGATTTCCGAGCGTCTCCGCAACCAGTAGGTTATGCGAACTTGTGATTGCCAATCCGTTCGGATGTGCGATGTTGTCGGCAACCGATCGGATATTGCCGTCCGGCATTGTCAGAAGGACCCGAGCCGACGCGAAGCCGTCGGGTCCTGTTGCATCCGCGTCGAAAGACGTCACATAGGCGTTTCCATCGCGAGCGACGGCTAGGTCCCGTAGATACCCAGATGCGACATCGGCCATGTCGGCATGGATCACGGGCTTCTCAGCACCGAGTTTCAGGATCAGCCGCCGGGTCATCGAGGCGACCAATAAGCTACCGTCGGGCAAAAAGCCCAGCCCGAAGGGGCGATCTGGTACGTCGGCGACGATCGTAACCTTGCCGTCCAGATCGATGCGGAAGATCTTTCCGGCGCGTACGTCGGACACCCATAAGGCGCCCAGATGCCATCTAGGTGCCTTAAGGCGCGAGAATCCGCTTGCGAGTACACTTGTCTTCAGCGTTTTCATCATCCTCGATCGAGAAACCCATCATTCGGATGGCTCGGGGGGTCATCGCGCCCGTTCCAAAGTCCGCGGCGAAGAAGGCTTGGGCTGCTTCGTGTTCTTCACTTTCGGCTTCGTGACGTGCTCCCTGAGACGGACGCCTCGACCACCGGCCGAACTCTGCCCTCCCGGATTGATCAATTCGATCCCGGCATTCTCCAATGCAGAAACCAATTTCATCAAAGAATCGACGTTCCCGCGGATAACTCCGTCACTTGCTTCCATGCGTTGAATGGTGGGGACTGAAAGATCAGCGAGTTCGGCCGTCTGCCGCTGGTCAATATTCAGAAGCGCGCGGGCGGCCCTAAGTTGGTTGGCCGTGATCATGAAATGGCGAGCTCCGGTAAGTTTCTCATGGAGAGATCTACACCATCCAAATTACTGTCTCAAGCATCAATCTAGATAAAGAATATATCATTGCCGAATTCTCAATGGCGTGAACTGGATTGCGGCCGGAGACTTGTATCGAATTTCTATCGGAGAATGCGGAAACATTACCAGCAAGACCCGAAATCGTTGGTGCCCCGCAAATTACATGATAAGAGATGTTTAATGCATGTATTCTGATACTCTAATCTTAGGATAGTTGCCTGCCGTGAAACTGCTGGGGCGTTATCAAGGAAAGAACGGACAGATCGATATCGTCGAATGTTCTTGGGACGGTACGCGCGTGTACTTCGAAGAAGGCGTAAGGCAAAGTCAGGCAACGCCCGACGGCGAAAGCGTCTTCACCTATGTCAAGCTCATGGACGAACTCCTATCCCGCTCCGAACAAGTCCTCGTCCTGGGCTGTGGCGGCGGAAATCTTGCGACACGGCTGTGGCGTCTCGGCAAGAGATTGACCATCGTCGACATCAACCCGATCAGTTTCGTGCTCGCGCACAGGTATTTCGATCTTCCGGACGAATTGCCATGCATCGTCTCCGACTTTCGAAAATTCGTGTTCGATGACCGCGCATATTACGACGGCATTGCGATCGACGTCGGTGGACCGGGCTTCCTTTTCACGGAAGAGTTTGATGCGGAGACCTGCGACGCCATCCGCGCCCGCCTGGCACCGGGCGGCCGGATCGTGATGAACGTAATGGTCGCCCACGACATTGATCCGACACCCGACCGGATCGCAGCAAGGCTCGCCGGTGAAGAACTGCGGACATGGATTGTCGACGAGCAATTCATCGAGGATCGCAACGCCGTCATCGCCTGCATCCCCGAGAAGACCTTGGGTTCACGGGCGGCGCTCGATCGCGTGATGCGCCATAGCCATGAACGCTGGGCAATCCGCCGCGGAAGATTGCGAAGCCGCGATCTTGCCTGTGGATTGCGCTAATGTCGCAGCTTTCGGCAGACCGACACGAGACGTGGATAACAGGCGTCGGGCTCGTCTCCTCCCTGGGGGAACGCAGCTATCCAATCTGCTCGCCGGCAACATATCGATCGTCCACGGTGTGTCCGGATCGTCGCGGACCTTTATGGGCGAGGCAGCCGCCGGCGTGGACGCCGTCCGGATTGCGTGGGCGAAGATCGCCTCCGGACAGAGCGAGGTTGCCTTGGTCGGCGCCGCGCACAACGGCGAGCGCAAGGAAATGCTGATGCTCTACGAATGCGGCGGCTTCAATCTCAAGAAGGACTTCGCATCGGTCTGGTCGCGGACCGGCGGTGGCTTTGCTTTGGGATCGGGTGGCGTATTTCTGGTGCTTGAGTCGAGACCTCATGCGGAGCGCCGAGGCGCCAAGCCGTTTGCACGGCTCGTCAACGTCGTCTCCGGTCATTCCTCTCGATCTGCCGCGGGCGGAGTCGAAGGCGTTCTGGAAGGCCTCTGGGCGTCCCTGAGGATCACCGAAGATTCAACCGCGATCTACACGGCAGCGACCGGCGCTGCCATTGCCACCGAGGAAGAAGCAGCCTTCCTGTCGGCACACGGGGATGTCCCCGTCCGCGCGATCGGCACGTCCTTCGGACATCTCAGCGAAGCGCAATTCCCGTTAGCATTGGCGCTTGCTTCGTTGAGCGTGTCCCGCGGCGCGTTGGTCCCTCCAAACGACACATCCGGCCGAGAGACCGAGATCGGCGTGATGCCGGCCCAGATAGTGGCCATCGGCGTCGGTCATTGGCGCGGAGAGGGAATGGCGCTCATAGAGGCCGTCGCATGACGGCACTCCTTGAAACCGGCTTGGCATCCACAAAGCTGCGGAGCGCGAAGACGAAGACGCGTGACGGCCACAATCGTCCCATCGTCGTCGTTACCGGTATGGGCGTGATCACGTCGCTTGGCGAAGGCAAGGCTGAGAATTGGGCGAAAATTACCGCCGGAGAGTCTGGAATAAGCACCATCCGGCGGTTCTCCACCCATGGTTTGAAGACGCGTATCGCCGGCACTATCGACTTCGTCGAGGTGAAGCCGTTCTCGTCGACAAAGCTGGCCGAGCGTCTGGCGGATATCGTCATCGAAGAGGCTGTCGGCCAATCGGGAATTGGACGAAAGGGTGATTTTCCAGGCCCGTTGTTTCTCGGTCTGGCGCCGGTCGAAGTCGAGTGGCCGCAACGCGAAGAAATCGCGCGAGCCTCCAGCGAATCAGGCTCCATAGACTACGACATCCTGCTCCAGACCAGCGGCGGCGGGCGTTTCACGCACGTCCACGCTCGCTATCTGTTCGGCTCGGTTGCTGACCACCTCTGTGAGACCTTCGGCACAAAGGGATCGCCCATCTCGGTCTCAACGGCCTGCGCGTCGGGGGCAACAGCGATCCAGCTTGGCGTCGAGGCCATTCGGCGCGGAGAAACCGACGCCGCGCTTTGCGTCGCAACCGATGGTTCCATCAATGCCGAGGCAATGGTGCGATTTTCCCTCCTGTCGGCGCTATCCACTCAGAACGATGACCCCGCGCAGCGCATCGAAGCCCTTTTCGAAGAACCGGCAAGGATTCGTGATGGCTGAAGGTGCCGGCGCGCTCGTGCTGGAGAGCCTGGACGCCGCGCGAAAATCTTGGGCGTGATCGCCGGCTGCGGTGAATTGGCGGACACTTTCCATCGTACCCGTCCCAAACCGGACGGAGTTCCGATCGCCGATTGCATCCGCAACGCTCTCGCCGATGCAAGCATGACCTTCGATCAGATCGACTACATCAACGCTCACGGAACCAGTACGCCAGAGAACGACAAGATGGAATATCTCGGCGCCGCCGCCGTCTTTGGCGATCATGCCCGCAAGATCCCCGTCTCGTCCAACAAGTCGATGATCGGACACACACTCTCTGCCGCCGGTATCATAGAAACGGTGTTCACCCTGTTTACGCTGGAACACCAGCGCATTCCACCCACCATCAACTACGATGTTCCGGATCCGGCAATTCCGTTTGACGTCGTGCCCAACAAGGCAAGAGACGCGCGGGTCGCTACGGCAATGTCGAACTCGTTCGGATTCGGCGGCCAAAATGTATCGCTCATCATGCGACGTGAGCCGGGGTAGACATCCGGGAGACTCGGCAAATATTGAGCGTCCGATCATCTTACACATTCGGAGGTGGGGGCTCGAAGAATGCTGATGAAGTTCGAGAAGCTTGACAGCGTATGGCGCGGACTACCGCAAGATCGAGCGAGGTCATCCATGTCAATTCCGACAATTGAAAAACGCGAGGAATACGTCGGCTACGCCGAGCATTGCGTGAAGTTAGCGAGACAAACAAATGATCGGGAATCGCGTAAGATTCTGCGCGAGATGGCAGCGGAATGGCTAAGATTGGTAGACGCGGCCGACCACTAAGCCCAAGCGAACTGTCCAACGATCGCCATAACGCCGGCGAGTTTGGGCGGGCGAACCAATCGGACCACCATGGCCTCTAGCTCCAACACCAGTATCGCCAAGAAAGCGCGCACGAAGGACGAGGCGGATTTCGCCACTTGGCTCATGCCCTGCTGCTAGGGAGCGCGCGAATTATTTTTGCTAGCTAAGACAGCGCGTCAGTTTGTTGGTATTCCTGTTGGTATCGCCCGAACACGAAGACAAAAATTGCTTTATATTCAATCGGTTATGGTATTAAGCGATTGACGGCCAGGGGCGCCAACTAGGCGGTTCAAGCCCGTTCCAAAGCGTCCGCAGCCGTCCGCGCAGTGCTCGGAAGCCCTTGAAAAATAGGCCCTTCCGCGTACATCGGTGTTCGTCACCGTTTGTTCTCATCCGATTCTAGCCTAGCCGAAACGAATATAACCGCCACCTTGAATCAGCCTCGTTGGGAGCTTGGTTCAGTGACGTTACGGCGTCGAAAGCCAGCCGTGCGCGACCTCAAGGCCCCTTTGCCAGGAGCTCAGACGGGCTGGAGGCTGCGGTAAATTAAGCCATCGCGGCGTGTGGCGGCAACAATGCAGTCCACCATTTGCGCGTTGATCGTCGCAAATGAATTTCTGGCCCGAAGCGAGCGAATTGTTGAAGGCCATTTCTCACGCCTGTCCACCGATTGCTCAAAGATAGTGGGCGGCCAGCGATTGAGATTTGCCCTTCTCCGTGCCGTTAGACCGGAAATAGTTCCGATCTACTAGGGAATTAGTAGGCCGGAACCAGTTTAGCCTCGTAAAGTTATCTCGGCACATTCCAATTCTTTCCTGTCATTTATCAACACAGGGAGCCGTCATGGACCAGGTGACGAAGGATTTTGCGCGAGATGATGAAGAGTTGAAGCCAATCGCTTCTGCTCTCGGGGATGGCGCCATTCTTGTAGATGCCTCAGGACAAATCGTCTGGATCGACGACAACTTGCGCCGTCGGCTTAACGGTGGCCTCCATAAGCTTGAGTTGCCAATACGCAGGTCTGAGCGCCCGGCGCTGGATTGCTTCATTACGACCGCCGACGTCATGATTGATAATGAGCCGCGCCCGGTGTGCGTCATTCAACAGACCGGCGATCAAAAGGAGCCGTGGCAGTTCATCGCCGCGATTGAGGCCATCATGGCCGACAGCTCCTGGCTCACCCGTATGATCGTCGAGAAATTCAGCGCTCTGCGCCAAGGCACGCGATCGGCCCCGCGATCGTCCGACATTGATATTTTAACGGGCCGGGAACGCGAAGTGCTGTGGCTAATTTGCGAAGGGCGAAGCGATTCCCAGATGAGCGAGACGCTCCATCTTTCCCAGAACACGGTTCGCAATCATATTGCGTCCCTGTACCGCAAAATTGGCGTAAACCGCCGTAGTGCGGCCGTTATCTGGGCGCGCGAGCGTGCGGTTACAAGAGACGACGCGTTGAGCCCGCGACGTTCGTCGAGACGCCCGGGCCAAATGCCACAAGGCGGCGGACTCTACTAGTAGGGTTGGTATTTCTCTCTCTCTTGCCGGAAGCGGGCTCACCGTGTCTTCTAAGACGACTCACGGTGGCATTCGGAAGTGCCGCCATGGTCCGCACGCGCGGTGCGAGGTCCGCTGCGGCTTCATCGGCGACGCCCGATGTTTTCAGCGCCAAGAAGGCGATTCCGACGTGACCAACCTCGTGCTTCGACTCTACATCGCCGGACCGTCAGCGACCTCTCGCCGAGCGGAGCAGAATTTGCGGCGCCTGCGAGACGTCGCAAAGTCGCACAACGAGTTGGAAGTCGAAATTGTCGATGTGCTCAAGAATCCAGAACTAGCCGAGCAAGCTGCGATCATCGCCACACCGACCCTCGCTTTTGAACACCCTGTTCGCCCGCGGCGGATAATCGGTGATCTCAGCGACGTGGAGAGAGTGCTCGATTTTCTCGGTATCGAATCTGAAGGAAAAAAAGCATGACCACCGAGGATGTCGACGTTGCTGCCGTGCTGGATCGGGTGCAGACCGGCGTTCAGGCCTTCGATGAACTGGTCATGGGCGGATTGCCTCGCGCCCGAACCACCGTGGTTGGCGGCACGCCCGGGAGCGGCAAGACAGTCTTTGCCACGCAATTTCTCGCTCACGGAATTACCACGTTTGGTGAGAATGGCGTGCTTGTAACGTTTGAGGAGCCTCCGGCGGATATTGAAGCCAATATGCTGGGATTTGGCTGGGAACTCGCGAAATGGCGTAAGGAAGGCCGCTTGGGGTTTGTGGACGCCAGCCCACCAGCAAGCGACGAACTGATTATCGGCGATTTCGATTTGGTTGGTCTGCTTTCACGCATTCAGCACGCGGTCAAGACGGTCAATGCCAAGCGTGTCGTTCTCGATTCGCTTACTCAACTTTTTGACCATTTTATTGGCGACCCGAAGATCCTTCGCCGCGAGCTGTTTCATATTAGCAGCGCCCTCAAAAAGACCGGCCTCACCGTGCTTATGACGGCGGAACGTAACAGTGAGTATGGAGAGATCACTCGACATCGCTTGGAAGAATTCGTTGCTGATAACGTTGTCATCTTGCGCAACGTGCTTCATCGAGAAAAGCGTCGCCGCACCATCGAAGTCCTCAAGATGCGCGGGAGCCACCACGCCGAGGGTGAGGCACCCTTCACCCTGCTGGCGAACCAAGGGGTCGTCGCCGTCCCGCTTTCCTCGCTTCGTCTCGAACAGCAATCGAGCACGGTGCGTGTCACAAGCGGAAATTCTGAAATCGACAAAATGTGCGGGGGCGGGCTTTTTCGCGATAGCGTGACCCTAGTGAGCGGGGCCACTGGCACCGGCAAGACCCTGCTCGTCACCAATTTTCTCGCCGGGGGCGTAACAGCCGGAGAGAAAGCCATTCTGTTTGGATACGAGGAAAGCAAAGGCCAGCTCTTCCGCAACGCGAGCGGCTGGGGCGCCGATTTTGCCCAGATGGAAGCCGCGGGAAAGCTCAAAATCGTCTGTCTTTATCCCGAGGCTCAGGGGCTGCCCGATCATCTGCTTACGATCCAGAGCCTGGTCGATGAATTCCAGCCGAACCGAATCGCCGTGGACAGCCTGTCGGCATTGGAACGGATCGCTCCAGATACCGGGTTCCGCGAATTTCTGATCAGCCTCACCTCCTTCATCAAGAAGCGCGAAATCGCCGGGCTTTGCACCGCCACCAGCAAATCCCTCATCGGCGGCGAGAGCGTCAGCGAGCAACACATTTCGACGTTGACTGATTCCATCATCTTGCTGCGCTACATCCAGGAGCAGAACACCATGCATCGAGGTCTTATGGTGCTGAAGATGCGTGGCAGCGAACATGCCAAGGAAATTCGGAAGTTCACAATCGACGGTGCCGGTATGCACTTTGGCGAAACCTTCAAAGACGTGCCAAATGTGTTCACCAATGATGACGTTGGACAATGAAGCGGTGAACCCACGGCAAGGTCGGTACCATGAATAGTGCGGATGCCAAGTCTCGTAGCGGCATCGATCAAGCCGAGATCAGATTCCTCGTCGAGAAGAATGCCGATGGGATTATTGTCATTGACGAGGGCGGGAATGTCTTGTTTGCCAACCCCGCTGCCGAGGAGATTTTCGGGCGGCACGCCGAGCTATTAATCGGGAGTCCGATCGGAATACCGTTTATCGCCGGAGACACGGCCGAGATCGCTATTCACAAGCCGGATGGCGATCAAATTGACGCAGAAATTCGGATCGTCGAAACAACCTGGGATCGTCAGCCTGTCCGCCTTGCAAGCCTTCGAGATGTCTCGGCCCGCAAGGCAGCCGAGGAACGTCTGAGGCATTCGGCAAAAATGGAGGCGGTCGGACAGCTGACGGCTGGGATAGCGCACGATTTCAATAATCTGCTGACTGTCGTGCTTGGCAATCTGGAAAGCGTTCAGCGCCGATGCGCCATCACCGATCCTGCCTTGTCACGCGCGCTCGAAAACGCCAGCCGCGGCGCGCGACAGGCGGCAAAGCTCACGGAGAAGTTGCTGGCTTTTGCGCGGCGGAAACCGCTCGAACCTCAGTTGCTTGACGTCAACCTTCTTGTTTCTGGGATGTCCGATTTACTTCAACGTACGCTGGGCGAGCAGATCGTCGTGCGGACCAGATTGGTCGAAGACGCCTGGAGCGTTGAAATCGATCCGACCGAACTCGAAGCGGCAATTCTGAATCTTGCGGTCAACGCGCGAGATGCGATGCCATCGGGCGGGCAACTTGTGATCGAGACGGACAATGTCGAGATCGATGCTGCGTACGCAACGAGCGATATCGATGTCAGCAGAGGATCTTACGTTCTCATCACCGTTACAGACACGGGAATGGGCATGACGCCCGATGTGCTCCAGCAGGTCTTTGAGCCGTTCTTCACGACAAAGACCGGTGGACGCGGAACAGGTTTGGGGCTGAGCCAGGTTTACGGATTCATCAAACAGAGCGGCGGCCACGTGAAGCTTTACAGCGAACCGGGTATCGGCACGTCAGCCAAACTTTATCTGCCGAAGGTCCTAGATGCGGCTGTTCCCACCTGGACCCCTATTGCCGAGCCCCAAGCAATTGCTGTGCCGCTCGGCAAACAAAGCGAGACGATCCTTGTCGTTGAGGACGAGGCGGACGTTCGTAACTACGCGGCCAACAGCCTGCGGGAACTGGGCTATCGGGTGTTCGAAGCCATCGATGGCGCGTCCGCGTTGGATATTCTTAGGCGTGAGAACGACATTTGCCTGATGTTTACCGACCTTGGACTGCCGGGTGGAATGGATGGACGCGTGTTGGCGGAACGCGCTCGGGCGATCCACGCCTCCATTCAAATATTAATGACGACGGCTTATGCCGCCGGCGCCTTGGTCCACGAGGGCAGGCTCGATGCCCAGATCGAATTGCTCAGCAAGCCCTTCTCCTACTCCGCACTCGCAACGCGAATTCGGGAATTGCTAGATCGTCATAAAGAGCGGGGAGAAACTCGAATTCTCGTGGTTGAGGATGAGTTTCTGCTCCAAATGTTTGTCGCAGACACTCTCGCTGACGCCGGATGCGTTTCCATCGAAGCCGCCAGCGCCTCAGAGGGATGGGCCAAATTTCGCGCTGAGCAGGACGAGCTTGCCGGCGCTATTATCGACCTCGGATTGCCTGATCGGCGCGGCGATGAATTGATCGCAGATATTCGCGCAGTCCGGCCTGACCTGCCCATTGTCCTTGCGACCGGTTATGCCGACGATAACGTTCGTAGTCGGTTTGCACAGGATGACCGATTGACGGTTCTGTCAAAGCCATTTGTTCCTAAGGAACTCCTGGCCGCGCTTCAAAGATTTGGCATTCGGTTATGGTCAAAACAATGATGTTGCTAGAAGGCCTTTTCCCTTCGCTTCGGACGAACGCAAAGATCCAGGACCCGTAAAATGGAGGGTAAGCCATGCGCATTGTGCTTGCACTTTCACTTCTGGTAATTTCCATCTGTCCAACTTCGTCGTCCGTCGCTCAATCCCAGAACAGCCAGACCGTGACCGTTGGCTCGTGGGAAATTGCGACGAGTTACAAGGCCGACAAGTTCGATTCCTGTGTCATGAATCGTTCAACAGGCGGCCTCGGCATCAGCTTTACGCGGACTCAAGACGGGCTTCTGCTTCTTCTGGATTCCCCGAAATGGAAGCTCGATCGGGGTAAAGCCTACCCCGTCCGCTTGGTCGCGGGTTCGCAGTCCGTTGAAGCCAAAGCCCTCGCTGAAACGAAGGGTGTGACGGTCGCGCTTGCCGATCGTCCGTTTAACGGAAAACTTCGATCCGCTAACGTTCTAGATGTCCGCGGAGAGGGCGCTACGCTGCGTATCCCGCTGGACGGCAGTTCTGCAGCGTTTGAGCGTCTCGAAGCTTGTTTCGAGAAAAATAGTCGAGAGGGTGCAGAGACCAATCCGTTCGTGGCACCCGACCGGAAGCCTTAAATAGAGCGACGCTGAGCGCGAGCCGTCGTTGTCGTGCCGTTCATCTATTCGGCCACAACGGTGAGTCCGATATGCAAGAACCTAACTCGAAGGCATGCTTGAGCCTGGAGATGTTCGGCACTTGACGATTTTGCTTCTCGACGTGGGTTTCCGACTCTCCCACCCTTGTTCGGGTTGATTTTCCAGCGCTAACGAGCCCGGGGGCGGCGACTTGCAACGCTCCTGCCGGATTCCTGTGTCCGCCAAACCTGGGCATGCTAGGGTCCAGGCGCTCGACCTTGGTCGAGATCGGCAATAAGGACTGGCAAATTATGTCCATCTCACCGGGAAAGGAGTCGGTATCCTCTCCGGCGGCATCGACCGCGAGGTCGAGAGAGGAGCTTCCGTACCGTTTGCGGCAGCAGTCCCTGCTGGGCGAATTCGGACGTTCCGCCCTGCAGACCCGCGACATCACACAGATCCTCCAGCGTGCCACCGAACTGTGCGCGCAAGGTCTCGATGCTCCGTTTGCGAAGGTCCTGAAATATATGCCGGACGAAAAACGGCTGCTGGTGTGTGCAGGCGTCGGGTGGGCGCCGGAAACGATAGGCAACGTCTCTCTTGGGATCGATATGGAATCGCCAGCGGGGTACGCGTTCCATACCGGGCAAATCGTGATCTCGAACCACCTTCAGGAAGAAACCCGGTTCCGCACGCCGAGATTGTTGGCGGACCATGGCGTCAAACGGGCTATTAACGTCCTGATCGCGCGAGGCGGCGAAGGCCATCTGCCGTTCGGCGTACTCGAAGTCGACAGTCCCGATGCAGGCCAGTTCGACCTTGCCGATGCTGATTTCCTTGCGGGTTTCGCCGGATTGCTCGGCATCGCCATCGAGCGGCAACATGCCGACGCCCAACTCCGCGATTCCCTGGAGTATCAGGCCATGCTGACGCGCGAGATGAGCCATCGCGTCAAGAACAGCTTGGCGTCCGTCGTCGGGCTGTTGCGCGTGCAGGGCCACAACGCGCAGAAGGACGTTCAAAACGCGCTCAGCGACGCTGCTTCGCGCATCACGACGATAGCGCAGGTGCATGACCATCTCTGGCGAAGCAACCAGATCGGCTTTGTTGACATCGCCGACTTCGCTGGCGAGCTCTGCCACAAGCTGCAGGAAACCTCGCCAGGCCACAACGTAAGCTGCAAGTTCGCCCATCTGATGGTCTCAGCCGACAAGGCGATACCGCTCGGACTCCTTATTAATGAGCTTGTGACCAACGCTGCCAAGCATGCTTACCCTTCGGGTTCGGGCGAGGTCCGCGTCTCCGGGGAACAGCGCGGCCAAGACCTTCATGTCGAGGTATCCGATCAAGGCATCGGACTCCCGAAAGATTTCGACTTTGACCAGCCTCGCGCGAGCCTTGGCTTCAAGGTGATCAAGAGCCTCGTCGGCCAGCTTGACGCGCGTATCACTGTGTCCGCGACCGAACCAAAGGGCGCTACAATTCAACTCGACGTGCCACTCGACACCTCTCTCTCATAACGAGCGATCGGTTTGGGCGACAGGCGTTAAGGCGCCCCTAAGTGGTGGACGTGCCGGTGTTGAGAAGCTGGGAAACGGCGGTGATGAGCTGCGCCGGCGCGAAGGGTTTGGTCAGAAGAATGCTGTTGGGGACGCCGTTGGCAGCCCAATTGTCCGCGCTGTCGCCGGTCATGTAGACGACCGGAAGCGCCGGATCGATTTCTCTGGCACGCTTCGCGATTTCCCAACCCTCGATCTTCCCACCCAATTTGATGTCAGTTACCAGGGCGCGGTATTTGGGCTTGCTCGCATCGAGCGAACTCATTGCCTGCTCGCCGGAGGAAGCGATCACAACTTCGAAGCCGCCTTCGATGAGAGCGTCTTTGACGATCTCTTGGACCAAATGGTCGTCTTCGACCACCAGAATGGGAAGGGGTTGATCCAAGCACCAGCTCCTGGGCTTCATTGCCTGCGGGATGACTCGAAACACAAGGATCGGTTCCCTTAGAAAGGTCCAAAAGTGAACACAAGACGGTCTCCATGCTCGGCCCTCGCCCCTCGAGCGCGGTAGGCCCCTGCGCCGAGTTGCTGGCGGCACCGATCCTTGCTCTGAGAAATCAAGCCCTGGCGAAGGGCCTGCAGGCGGCTCGAAAGTATGCCAAAAAATAACCCGGCTATGCTCTCTCAATTCCGGACGATCGCGCAGCTCTCGTCTTTGGCCCAATCCGAAAAACTCAGGTAATAGGCACGGAATCTAATCCATGTGTGCGCGCGATGCCGACGACCTTCAATACTTTGAATGAACAATTCGCGAAGCAGCCTGCGCTTGGGTTATCCGCGGGACCAACTATGTGCGTTTTGGCTCATGCTCCCGGTGAAGTACCAACCCCGCTCTCGAATGGGCTTTCCTTGGTTCTGGTGCGGCCTTCCACGATCAACCCGCAAGGGGTTCGCTACGCAAGCGTGCGACCTCTCCGGCTTCGCCTCTCGAGGTGACCGCAGCCGCCCCCGAACACGTCGGCGCCTGTCGAGCGGGGATGGTCCCCGCCGCAAGACGGGAGCCTTCAATGTCGCACAATCTCACTCTCGCTCAGAACCACGCCTTCGATCTGGCCCGCACGCTCATGGTGCCGGTCATTCTCTTCCAGGCTGATAACGAATTTGGCGTGATGGTCTCCAGCGAGTACGACGGCGATCAAGACGCCATCGTTCACGAGTACGACCCCTGGAGCCCGGCTCATTGAGCCGGGTGACCGGCTGCCGCTGGCGCCATGCCGGCTGCAAGGGAGGCTTCGCCGCGTCGGACGATGCGACGACTGGCCCTTGGTCAGCGCGCCCTTGCAATCGGCGCGTCGGGGATGTTCCGGAAGTCTAGGAGCGAGTGAGACCAACAGAAGAAGGAGGCGGACTCCCTTGCGCGAGTCCGGTGCAGACAAATGGACAAGAGAGAAATCGAAGAGCTGCGCCAAAAGGTCGGCTGCGCGGCCCTGCTGGAGAAGGACGGTTGGAAGGTCGATGTCAAGGAAAGCACCCGACGCGCGATCAAGTATCGCCGCGACAGCAATATCATCATTGTCCTCCACGGAGGGCGCGGCTGGTTCGACCCGTTGTCGCCGGCGAAAGGGGACGTATTTTCTCTCGCCGGACATCTTGGATCTGTAGGTTTCTCTGACGCATGCGACCGTGTTGCCGATACGATTGGCTTCGTCCCCAGCACGCCGGCGTGGCAGCGTCCGGCAAGGCTGAAGGTGCTTGAGTCTATTGCTGAGCGGTGGGGACATCGCTTCAAGCCGCGCTCGGGCTCGCGAGCCTGGCGCTATCTCACCGATGAACGCGGGCTGCCGGCTGAAATCGTGGAGCAGGCGGTCGCCTGCGATCGTTTGCGTGAGGGGCCAAAAGGCAGCATGTGGGCGGCACATAGCGATTCTGCTGGAGCGCTCACGGGCTGGGAGGAGCGTGGGCCGGCATGGCGCGGCTTCGCCAGTGACGGCGCCAAGGATCTGTTCCGCTTCGGACCGCCCGGGTCCGAGCGGATCTGCATCACTGAGGCGGCCATCGATGCCATGAGCCTTGCCGCGATCGAGGTCCGACTCCCCGATACCCTCTATGTCAGCACCGGAGGTGGCTGGTCGCCGGCGACCGAGGAAGCCATCCGCAGCTTGGCCAAGCGCGCCAACGCCCGGCTTGTGGCAGCAACCGACAACAATCGACAGGGTGACATCTACGCCGATCGCGTTCGTGCCATCGCCGCGGACACGAGCGGGCAGTATGCGCGATTGCGACCGTGCGCCGGCGACTGGAATGAGGATCTGATGGAGTTGGCGAAGAGACTGGAGAACAGCTGAGCAATCGATGCCGGAGGCCCGCCCGACGCGCGAACTCGCGGGCGGCGCGGCGAAGGCTCCCGCATGATCGCAATGGCGGGGCTATGCCCCTGAGCGATGCGACAGGAAGTCCGAAATAAGGAGGGAGAAAGAACGAAGGGGGTAAACCGCTGCCGCATGCCCGGCCGGCGCGTCAAGGGTGAGCTTCGCCCGCGTTCCGCGGCCCTTGACTCGCCGGACCGGTGAGGCGGCCGCCGAGGAGGTGTGATGAAGGACTGAAGTGACGAGGAGATCAGGCGGATCGCTCGCGCTTCAGTCCGGCCAGGCCAAGAGGAGCCGCCAATGCACATCTTACCCACCATTCGCAAAATCTTCGAAGGCGTCGCGACGCGCCACGAGATGCACCGTATGTTCAACCGCCATCGGGGCAATCCGGCCATGGCCGAGGGCGAGGCAGGACACTTCTTCGCCGGCGAGTGGTTCCAGATTGCTGAGTCCGAGCATGACTACACGCTCGAGATCCTGCCGCCACTGTGGATGCGAGGCGACATGTTCGCAATGCGCGAATTCATGACGGCAAGCGTGACAAGCGTTTTCCTGTCCCTGTCGATTGACGGCCAGATGCGCTGGTTCCATGGCTATTGCGACCTGTCGGACAGAGCGTCGCCGGAGCGGATGAAGGCCGCGATCATCGAGCGCGAGTCGCGTCCTGTCCGCGCGATGAGGCGCGAAGAGCGGCTCGAGCACATCTGGTCGAGCACGCATGACGACTATCGCGGCTACGCCGGCGAGCGCTGGCCAGCATGGCACCGCGCTGAAGCTGCTGGATGACCTCACCGAAATGGAGATCGCAGCGAAACTGCCGGTGCAGCTCCGCCACCTGCCGGAGGCGGTCGCGGCCTAGCCGGACCCGCTCTCCTCAAGCTGCGAACAGCCCGGCCCTGCGCCGGGCTGCGCAATTCGGCACCCGGGCTCCCGCCGGCTCTCTCGTCAATCCCGCAACGCCGTGCCGTCCGCCGCAGCTCGCGACGGCGGCGCGGTCGCGCGCGCCCAGCAGAAGGACATTTCCAATGGCGCAGGACGACCCTTTCACCATCGACCTCTTCGGCATCACCGCCCTCTCGTCGGGCCTCGGCCTCGGCGTCACCGCCTTCGCCGCCGACTTGGACGGCGACGACCATGACCGCGACCCGCCGCCGCCGGCCGCCGCCGCGCCGGCGCTCGCACCTGTGCGGCCTTGTGCGCCCAAGACGCGTATGCGCGGCGACAACTTCCACCTCGCCAGCGAGCGCGGTCTGGCAACGGGCTGGAAGCAGCGCGCCCGCGACAGTGTTGCCGCCATCCGGCTCGCCGCGCAGATCGAGGCGGAGCAGCGGCCCGCCTTGCCGGACGAGCAGCGGCAGTTGATCCGCTTCACGGGCTTCGGCGCTTCCGAGCTCGCCAACGGCGTCTTCCGCAAGCCGGGTGAATCCGAGTTCGCGCAGGGCTGGGGGGAGATCGGCGCCGACCTTGAGGACGCGGTCGACGACGCCGGCTACGCCTCGCTTGCGCGGTGCACCCAGTACGCCCACTTCACGCCTGAGTTCATCGTCCGCGCGATCTGGTCGGGCCTGCAGCGCCTCGGCTGGCGCGGCGGCCGCGTGCTCGAGCCGGGCATGGGCACCGGGCTGTTTCCGGCGCTGATGCCGGACGAATTACGCGCGACCTCCCACGTCACGGGCGTCGAGCTCGACCCCGTCACCGCGCGCATCGCCCGGCTGCTGCAGCCGCGGGCGCGGATCGTCACAGGCGATTTCGCGCGCACCGAGCTGCCGGCGAGTTTTGACCTCGCCGTCGGCAATCCGCCATTCTCGGACCGGACCGTGCGCTCGGATCGCCTGTACAGGTCGATGGGCCTTCGACTGCACGACTATTTCATCGCAAGGGCAATCGACCTCCTGAAGCCCGGCGCCCTCGCCGCCGTCGTCACGAGCTCCGGCACGATGGACAAGGCGGACGCATCGGCGCGTCAGCACATCGCGAAGTCGGCCGACCTGATCGCAGCCATTCGCCTGCCCGAGGGCGGCTTCCGCGCCAGCGCCGGCACCGACGTCGTCGTCGACATCCTGTTCTTCCGCAAGCGCAAGATCGGCGACGCGGAAGGCGACCTGTCGTGGCTCGACCTCGACGAGGTTCGGCTGGCGGCGGAAGACGAGAGCGCGATCCGCGTGAACCGATGGTTCGCGCAGCGCCCGGATTTCGTGCTCGGCGCGCACGCGCTCGCGTCCGGTCCTTTCGGCGAGGCCTACACATGCCTGCCGCGCGAGGACGAGGATCTCGAAGCGATGCTCAAAGCCGCGATCGACCTCCTTCCGGAAGCCGTCTACGACGGCGAGCCGGAGGTGATCGATCCCGACCTGGAAGAAGCCGGCGGTCCATCTGACGCCGAGTGGCCTGCTGATAGCCACGTGCGCGAGGGCAGCTACTTCTTCGACAAGGCCCACGGCTTGATGCAGGTCCTGGACGGCGACCCGGTCGCGGTGAAAGCGCGCAAGGGCCGCAGCGCCGACGGCATCCCGGAAAAGCACGTGCGCATCATCCGGAAGCTGATTCCGGTCCGCGACGCCGTGCGCGAGGTGTTGAAGGCGCAGGAGCTCGACCGGCCGTGGAAGGACGCCCAGGTCAGGCTGCGCATCGCCTGGTCGAACTTCGTTCGGGACTTCGGCCCGATCAACTTCACGAAGGTCTCGACCGCCGAGGACGAGGAGACCGGCGAGGTGCGCGAAACGCACCGCCGGCTGAACATCCAGCCCTTCCTCGACGACCCCGACTGCTGGCTGGTCGCCTCGATCGAGGACTACGACCAAGAGACCAACACCACGAAGCCCGGGCCGATCTTCACTGAGCGGGTGATCGCGCCGCCGGCAGCCCCGGAAATCACCAGCGCGGCAGACGCGCTCGCCGTCGTCCTTAACGAGCGCGGCCGCGTCGACATCGACCACATCGCCGAGCTGCTGCACCGGGACCGCGACGACGTCGTCGCCGAACTCGGCAGCGCCATCTTTCGCGACCCCGCTGACGGCTCGTGGCAGACGGCCGACGCCTACCTCTCTGGCCACGTGCGGGACAAGCTGAAGATTGCGGAGGCCGCTGCCGCGCTCGACCCTTCCTACGAGCCGAACCTTACGGCGTTGCAAGGCGTGCAGCCCGCAGACCTTAAGCCCTCCGACATCACCGCGCGTCTGGGCGCGCCGTGGATTCCGGCCGCCGATGTCGTCGCCTTCGTGAAGGAAACCATGGACGCCGAGATCAGAATCCACCACATGCCGGAGCTCGCATCGTGGACCGTGGAGGCACGTCAGCTTGCCTGGATGGCGGCCGGCACGTCGGAGTGGGGCACCGACCGCCGGCACGCCGGCGAGCTTCTCGCCGACGCGCTGAACAGCCGCGTCCCCCAGATCTTCGACACGGTCAAGGATGGCGACAGCGAGCGCCGCGTCCTCAATGTCGTCGACACCGAAGCCGCAAAGACGAAGCTCTCGAAGATCAAGGACGCGTTCCTGCGCTGGATCTGGTCCGATCCCGATCGCACGGACCGTCTTGCGCGCGTCTACAATGACCGCTTCAACAACATTGCGCCGAGAGCTTTCGATGGCTCGCACCTGAAGCTTCCGGGCGCCTCTGGCGCTTTCGTTCTTTATGGGCACCAGAAGCGCGGCATCTGGCGCATCATCTCGGCCGGCTCGACCTACCTGGCGCACGCGGTGGGCGCCGGCAAGACCATGACGATGGCCGCCGCCGTCATGGAGCAGCGCCGGCTTGGCCTCGTTGCCAAGGTGATGCTGGTCGTTCCGGGGCACTGCCTGGCGCAGGCCGCGCGCGAGTTCCTGGCGCTCTACCCGAACGCCCGCATCCTCGTCGCCGACGAGACCAATTTTATCAAGGACAAGCGACACCGCTTCCTGTCGCGCGCGGCAACTGCAACCTGGGACGCGATCATCATCACGCACAGCGCGTTCCGATTCATCGCGGTGCCGTCGGCGTTCGAGCAGCAGCTGATCCAGGACGAACTCGAGCTCTACGAAGCACTGCTGACCAAGGTCGAAAGTGACGATCGCGTCTCGCGCAAGCGCCTCGAGCGATTGAAGGAGGGCTTGCGGGAGCGCCTGGAATCGCTTTCGATCCGCAAGGACGACCTGCTGACCATCTCCGAAATTGGCGTCGACCAGATCATCGTCGACGAGGCGCAGGAGTTCAGGAAGCTTTCCTTCGCGACCAATATGTCGACGCTGAAGGGCGTGGATCCGAACGGCTCGCAGCGCGCCTGGGACCTCTACGTCAAATCCCGCTTCATCGAGACGAAGAACCCTGGCCGCGCGCTCGTGCTCGCCTCTGGCACGCCGATCACCAACACGCTCGGCGAGATGTTCTCGGTCCAGCGCTACCTCGGCTACGAGGCGCTCGTCGAGCGCGGCCTGCACGAGTTCGACGCCTGGGCGAGCACATTTGGCGACGTCACGACCGAACTTGAGCTGCAGCCCTCCGGGAAGTACAAGCCCGTGACGCGCTTCGCCACGTTCGTCAACGTGCCGGAGCTCATCGCTATGTTCCGCTCCTTCGCGGACGTGGTGATGCCGGATGACCTACGCCAGTGCGTAAAGGTGCCGGCGGTCTCGACCGGCAAACGGCAGATCCTTACCGCGAAGCCATCGCCGGCGTTCAAGGGCTACCAGGCCCGGCTCGGCGAGCGCATCAAGGCGATCGAGGAGCGCGACCGCGCACCGGAGCCTGGCGATGACATCCTGCTTTCGGTCATCACCGACGGCCGCCACGCTGCAATCGACCTGCGTCTGGTTGATCCGGATGGCGACAACGAGGCCGACAACAAGCTGAATCTGCTCGTCGGCAACGCCTTCCGGATCTGGAGCGAGACAGCCGAGAGCAGCTACACGCGCGCGGATGGCAAGCCCTTCGAGCTGCCCGGCGCCGCGCAGATGATCTTCTCCGATCTCGGCACCATCAGCGTCGAGAAGAGCCGCGGCTTCTCCGCCTACCGCTGGATCCGCGACGAGCTGGTCCGTCTCGGCGTGCCACCGGGCGAGATCGCCTTCATGCAGGATTACAAGAAGTCGGAGGCGAAGCAGCGCCTGTTCGGTGATGTGCGCGCCGGCAAGGTCCGCTTCCTGATCGGCTCGTCTGATACGATGGGCACCGGCGTCAACGCGCAGCTTCGCCTGAAGGCTTTGCACCACCTCGACGTGCCCTGGCTTCCGTCGCAGATCGAGCAGCGCGAGGGCCGCATCGTGCGGCAGGGCAACCAGCACGATGAGATAGACATCTTCGCCGATGGGACCGAAGGCAGCCTCGATGCGCAGATGTGGCAGAACAACGAGCGCAAGGCCCGCTTCATCGCCGCCGCGCTCTCCGGCGATACCTCGATCCGCCGGCTCGAGGACATGGGGGAGAGCCAGGCCAACCAGTTCGCCATGGCAAAGGCGATCGCGTCGGGTGACCCGCGCTTGATGCAGAAAGCTGGCCTCGAAGCCGACATCGCGCGGCTCGAACGGCTGAGGGCTGCGCACATCGACCACCAGCACGCTGTGCGGCGGCAGATGCGCGAGGCCGAGTGCGACATCGAGCTCTCCAGCCGTCGCATCGGCGAGATCGGCCGGGACATCAAGCGTCGTGTCCCGACCGCCGGTGACGCCTTCTCCGCGGCGGTGACCGGAACGCCCTACGCGGAGCGCAAGCTCGCTGGCCGCGCGCTGATGAAGGAGATCCTGACGCTGGTGCAGCTTCAGTACGAGGGCGAGACCGTCATCGCCTCGATCGGAGGCTTCGGCGTCGCGTACAGCGGCGAGCGCATCGGTCACGACGGCTACCGCTACACCACCATGCTGCAGCGAACCGGCGCCGAGTACGAGATCGAGTTGCCGGTGACGGTCACGCCGATCGGCGCAATCGCCCGTCTTGAGCACGCGCTGGCCGAGTTCGAGGGCGAACGGGAGCGCTATCGCCAGCGCCTCGCCGACGCCCGCCGACGGCTTGCGTCTTACGAGTCCCGCGATGGCGGGGACTTCGCCTTCGCCGGCGAGCTTGCCGAAAAGCGCCGGCAGTTGGGCGAGGTGGAGAAGGCCTTGGCGGAGGACAGCGAAAGCTCTGGTGAGCTGGCCGCGGCCGCATGAAAAAAGGGAGGAGAGAGGAAGGGAGAAGGCCCGCTCGCAGATCGGGCGGGCCGCCGACGCTGGCGCTCAACCGCCGCCTGCGCGATCCCTGCCCGTCGTCCTGCGCAGGGCTTTGCCCCGCTCGGCCTGCCGGCCAGGGATGCACGGCCGCAGTTGCACCGGCCCGTCCGCTCCGCAGGGCCCAGGGGTGTCTTCGGGAAGAAGACGAGCAAGGGCCGGCGACGCCGGTCCGCAACCCCAAAAGGAGCCTTCCCATGCAACTGATCAAGGTCGATCCGCGCGCGCTGAAGGAGAACCCCGAGCGCATGCGCCAGACGAAATCGACTCCCCAGGCCGACGCTCTACTGCTCGCCACGATCAAGGCCGTCGGCATCGTCCAGCCGCCAGTCATCACGCCTGAGACAGGCGGCGGCAACGGCTACGTCATCAATGCCGGCCACCGCCGCGTGAAGCAGGCGATCGCCGCCGGCCTCGAGGAGATCGACGTGCTCGTCGACGAGGCGGCGAACGATAACGGCGCCATGCGCTCGATGGTCGAGAATATCGCCCGCGAGGCGCTGAACCCGATCGACCAGTGGCGCGCAATCGAGCGTCTGGTCGCGCTCGCTTGGACGGAGGAGGCGATCGGCGTCGCGCTCGCGCTGCCGGTGCGTCAGATCAGGAAACTTCGTTTGCTGGCCAACGTGCTGCCAGCGATGCTCGACCACATGGCCAAGGGCGACATGCCCGACGAGCGCCAGCTCCGCACGATCGCTGCCGCCTCGCTCGATGAGCAGAAGGAGGTCTGGAAGAAGCACAAGCCGTCGAAGGCTGATCCGCAGGTCTCGTGGTGGAGCGTCGCACAGGCGTTGCAGAAGACCCGGATGTTTGCTCGTCACGCCAGCTTCGGCGACGACCTCGCGAAGGCCTACGGCATTCATTGGGTCGAGGATCTCTTCGCTCCCGCCGACGAAGACAGCCGCTACACCACAGACGTCGAGGCGTTCCTCGGCGCGCAGCAGGAGTGGATGGCGGCCAACCTGCCGAAGAAAGACATTATCGCCGAGACCACCAACTACGGCGAGGTGAAGCTGCCGCCGAAGGCCGAGCGCGTCCACGGCAAGCCGGCGAAGTCGGACTGCACCGCGATGTATCTCGACCGCGACGGCCGCGTGCAGACGGTGCACTACCGTATGCCTGCGGCGAAGAATCCGAAGGGTAAGACCGGCTCCGGTTCTGACAACGCTCCGGACGATGTCGGCGAAGTCTCGAAGCCACGTCCCGACGTGACGCGCAAGGGCGTCGAGATGATCGGCGACTACCGCACCGACGCGCTGCGCGAGGCGCTCGGCCGGACGCCGATCGAGGACGACACGCTGATGGCGCTCCTGATCCTCGCCTTCGCAGGCCAGAACGTGTCCGTGACGACGGGAAGCGGCGGGACCTATTACGGCCACAGCCGGCTTGCGAAGAACGCGGCGGCACTGTTCGACGGCGCCGGCAAGCTCTCCTTCGACATGGACACGCTTCGTGTCGCGGCGCGCACCATGCTGGTCGACGTATTCTCGTGCCGGGAGAACGCTACCAATAGCGGCATCGTCGCCCGCGTCGCCGGCGAGGTGATTGGCGCGGACACCTTCCTGCCGAACATGGGCACGGAGAACTTCCTCTCCTGCCTGTCGCGCACAGCGCTCGAGGCGTCGTGCAAGGAGACGCCAGTCCTGCCGCGCCAGCGGGTGAAGGACACGCGCGCTGCCCTCGTTGAGCATTTCAAGGAAGGCCACTTCGTCCATCCCGCAGCGCTCTTCGCGCCGGACGCCGTGAAGCTTTCGCAATGGTTATCGTCGAGCGAGACGCCGGCAGACGCCGATGAGGCTGAAGAGGACGCCGCCGGCATGGGAGATGACCTCTCTGACGAAGAAACCGAGGCATTCAGGGAGGCGGCCGAATAGAGGAACGCGCCTGTTCTTCGAATGATCCACCGCCGCCGGCCCAGCCGGCGGCGGCTTTGTTTCCACGCACACGCAACTGAGGAGGACACGATGTCCGCGCACACGATCTTCGACAACGCACCCATCGGCTCGATTATCGCCTGGTCCGACGGAACGCCGCAGCCGCCGGCGCGCTTCAGGAAGAAACTCGCCGCCTGGCAGTCCAGCAATAGCGGGGGCCGCCTGATCCGAAAGCGGGGCGGACGAGGCGTCGGCAATGTCTCGCTGTCGGCCTGTTTCACCCTGCACGAGGTCGACTATGGCGCCGGCGGCGTCATCGCCATCCGCGTCCACCGGACGTTTTCGCTCGAGTCGAAGCTCCACTTCACCGTCGTCGAACGTCCAGCCATCGGCTCGGTCCGCGTGCTCGACCGCGCCGGTGATGACGCCGAACTCGTCTATCTCGCCACGAACGAGGCGGACGCGAAGGAGTGGCTGACACGCCACGGCTATCCGCACGCCGTGCTGCAAGAAGTGACGGCCGACGAGGCAGGCGCCGACATCATCGAGGGGAGGACCGCGGCATGAACGCGTTGTCTCCCGCTTCCGACCAAGCCCCAGAAACCCAGGGCGTCTCTTTTGGCCGCAGCGCTGACGGCCTTCTCGTCGCGCTTGTCGGCGAGACGGCCTTTGCGATGGCGCCGATCCGTGACGGCCGGCATTTTCTCGTGACGGGCTGGCGCATCTCTCGCCCGATGGGCGAATGGACGCGCTCCAATTTCTACGGACACTCCGGTGAGCTCGCCGACGAGGTCGCATTCCGCGCCCGCGTGCTCGAAAACGCCGAGCATCAACGCGAGCGCAGGATGCTCGGTCGCGTCGAAGTCCATTCGCGCGACCACACGCCTTGGGGCGCCTCGCAGGGCGCGACCGTCTACGCTGAAGGCGTTGCGGCGCATTCCGCGGCTGGGCACGGCGGTTTCAAGCTCTCGGCCCAGCGAAACCGCAAGGTCCACCCCATGCTTCGCTCGAAGGGTGGCTGGTACGAGGAAGATGCCGAATGGGCGATCGTGGCGATCACCTTCCCGCATGTCTTCACGGCGTTCGAACGCCGTTGCGCCGAGAGAACGATCAAGGACAGTTGGCCGGACGCCTGGGAGACGATCTTCGGCGCGATCCTCAAGCCGGGCGAGTCCTACGAAAAGGACCGCCGCGCCTTTGAGCAGGCGCACGCGCGGGACTGGATCGTCGTGTCGGCTATCACCTCGAAGCACGCGGCCGGCTTCGTCGAAACTGTCGCCACGCCGGGCGGCAAGCGCGGGCCCGGGACTAAGGAGCGTCGCTTCCTCGTCCCTTCCGACGAATATCAGGTCAGCCGCTTCGGCTTCGTGATCGATGAGGCGCGCCACCAGGTCTACGGCGGCCCCTCCGACATCGTCGGATGGAGGTGATCCATGCCATGGCGCCTCATTGCCAAAGCTTTCGGCTGGCGCACGGCCACTGCCGAGGACGGCGAAACGCCGGTCCTCGTCGTCTGGCATCCGCGGCTCCGACGGCATTTCACCGGCACCGATGCTTGGAGGTGCGCCGTGCGCGTATCCATCCACGCGCCGAAGCCCTGCCCGGCTGACGTCGACAGAAAGGAGATTCAGCCATGAATGCCTTGTCGCCGTCGATCTCCTCATGCACGTGCACCATTATCCCGAGAGCGCCATCGCCTACGCACTCGACGGCATCCTTACGCCAGGCATGCGCAAGCACGCTGGCATCGATTCGGCGCGGGGCGTCGCTGGCGACGACGTCGCTTCATCCATCGCCGCGGTGTCCCTCCCGGACGACAACACTCCCGACGAGTCCGCCTCCTCTATGGCCCGTGAGGACGGAGCGATGATTGAGCGTCAAGACCAACGCCTCCTACTCGCGCGCATGAAAGCCGCGCAAGCCGAGACGCAGCGCCGTCTCGGCCTCATCGAGCGCCAGATCGCGTCACGGGCCGAACGGCTGACGATCACCGACCGGACGAAGCGAAGGCAGCGCGGCCGTAACGCATCGAGCTGGACGAATGCGGATGAGCGGCTGTTTCAGCAGCATGTCGCGGAGCTCGCCTTGGCTCGTCGCGGCGAGATCGACGCTCTCACGCGCAAGCTCGATCGGCAGGAGACGGCGATCGCCCAGTTTCGGACGCGTCATCGCGTTTCCGCTGCGTGGCGGTGAGAGGCGAAGGGCCCACCAATTGGAGCGCGAGTGTCAATCGGCGGTCTTTCTAGATTCTCGAGACCGGCTTTCCAGCGACGCTCGATATCGAGGTTTATGCTCTGACACAGATCGTCGGCATCGTCCCAGTCCTTGGTCTCGAGCGAGAGCTTGATCTCGGCGGGAAGCCCGAGAACTCGGTACTTCGAGGGAACGCGGCGACGAAACCACCAGACCTTGCTGCGCGGATTCTTCCAAGGCGCTTGCGCGGGTCCGTGGCGGAGAGAGTGTCAGTCAATCCCCATTGAAAGATAATGCATTTTCGATCTTCTTAGACCAAAACCCACCGTTTGAGCTACCGCCGGAAATGGAATTCCGCCTTCGACGAAAGTCTGTCCCGTCCAATGGACCGTCATCGACAACGCTGCCATCAGGCGACTAGCGCAAAAGGTGCGTCACTCGATCGGAGTACTCTCCGCAACGTCCGTCGCCGTTGCCAACAACGTTGGCGCTATACAAGGTTGAAGAGTCCATCACTTAGGCCGGCTTTGCGAAGTCCGTTGAGAAAATGATCCCGGTCGATGGGATCTCTATACCTATCGGCGCGCATCCGAGCGAGTTCGAGCGTGTTTAGGGGCAGAGCTTCACCATTCTCAGTCAATTCCAGATATCTCTCTCGAACGAATGCGTCCGCTTCGAAACTTGCTTCTCTCGGTCGATTTGTTTGCGCGTAGCACGCCGCAAGGAGCGCGCGCGACCAGCGGTCGCTCGATCGCGCTTCCCTGAGAACTTTGATCGCCTGTTCGTATTCGCGAGCCGAATAAAGAGCCAGCGCGTGGTACCAATGGTAGATATTGGGTGGAAATGGGTTTAGCCGTTTGGCCGATTTGATCCATGTAAGCGCTTCCTGCCAGTGCCCCCAGTAGATTAGAATATTTGCAAAAGCGGCGGCGATCAGCGTCGTTCGGATTGAGCGCCAGAGCGCGTTTGAAATGAGTCTCGGCCTCTTGATCACGGTTTTGCAGGAAAAGAAGCTGTGCGAAGACGCTGTGCGACCAGGCGTCGTGCTCATCCAGATCGAGCGCGATCTCGATCTCGCTACGAGCCTCATCCAGCGAGGGCGCGGCGGGTGATTCCAGAAACGCGGCGCAGACTACCGTCCAGGCAATATTGGCGTGAGCGCGAGCATAGGCTGGATCGAGCCCTATGGCCTTCTGGAAGTAGCCTCGCGCCTCCTCCATGCTCCTGACGGTCAATTGACGCCATTTCTCGTTCCCCAATAGGACGAGATCGTAGGCCGTGATGTTCGAGGTCTGCTTGCCTCTCGCGATCTCGCGGCCCGCGTCCTCAAGCCGGCCGGGCAGCGCCGAAACGATCTTGCCTACGATTTCGTCCTGGATGGCGAATATGTCTTCGATCTCGCGGTCGTAGCGCTCGGTCCAAAGGGTGAAGCCGCTCGCAGCATCCAGAAGCTTGACGGTCACCCGCACCCGCTTCCCAATCCTGCGCGCGCTCCCTTCCGCTACATATCGCACGCCGAGTTGGCGGCCGACCTCTCTGATGTCGGACGACCTGGCCCGGTAAGCGAAGCTGGAATGGCGGGCCACGACGAGGAGGGACCGGAAACGCGATAATTCCGTAATGATGTCTTCTGTGATCCCGTCGGAAAAGTAGTCCTGCGCGGGATCGCCGCTCAAATTCAAGAATGGCAGCACGGCGATCGATGGTTTGTCGGAGGTCGCGGACAGGAGCCATGTTTGCCGGCTAGCATCGGACAAGTTGGTGGCCGGCGGGCCGACATAGCGGTAACCGCGACGCGGCAGCGTCTCGATCCAGGTACTGCCCCCTTCGACGGCTGCAAACGCCCGGCGCAGAGCCGCTATCTGCACGGTCAGATTGCTTTCCTCGATCGCCAGCCCCGGCCAGGCCGCCTCCATCAATGCGTCCTTGGCAACCGGCTTACCCGCCTTTTCCAGAAGCAGCCGAAGTAGCGCGACCGCTCGCCCTCCGAGAGCAACCGGCTCGGCCCCGCGAAACAGCGTGTCAGCGTCTGCCTCAAGACGAAATGGACCAAACGCGTAGATCGTCGCCATTGCCTAGAGACACCATTTTTAGCGAAATTTGCAACTTTTTCCGATCGGATTCAGGAAACGATTTGGCGCTCCGTGAGATGATGGCATGGGCATTGGTGGCGCGGAGCAAATCGGATGGAGCGGCGGCAGACACATGACGACTTGATGGGCAAATCGCACTCCGAACCTCGGTCCACCCCACAGCTACGGCTCAAGGGCAATGTGGTCATCGAGGGGAACGCCGGCTACGACGAGGCGCGCAAGGTCTGGAATGGCGCTATCGATAAAAAGCCGGCCATGATCGCCTACTGCGCGGATGCCCAGGATGTGGTTGAGGCCGTGACGTTCGCGAGATCCCGCGCGTTCCCGGTGGCCGTTCGCAGCGGAGGCCATAATGTCGCTGGCCTGTCGGTCTGTGACGGCGGCATGGTCATCGACCTGTCGCGGATGAAACGCATCGACGTCGATCCGGTCCGTCGGACCGCGCGCGCGGAGGCAGGCCTCGATCTGGGCGAATTCGACAGGGCGACACAAGAGCACGGCCTGGCGACCACCATGGGCGTCAACAGCGATACCGGCATCGCGAGACTCACGCTCGGCGGCGGCTTCGGCAAGCTCGGACGCAAATACGGACTGACCTGCGACAACCTGATTGCCGCCGACGTGGTGACAGCCGAGGGAAAGATCCTACGGGCTAGTGCGACCGAACACCCCGACCTGTTCTGGGGCTTAAGAGGCGGCGGCGGCAATTTTGGCATCGTGACTGCGTTCGAATACCAGCTGCATGCGATCGGCAGGTCACTGCTCGTCGCGTCAGCGCTTCATCCTTACGATCAGGCGCACGAGGCCATGCGGTTCTATGATGAATTCGCCCGAAGCGCTGCCGACGAGATAAACGTCGATGCAGCCCTCGTAAGGCTGCCGTCGGGCGATCGGTTCTTCAGCATCTCCGGTTGCTATGTTGGTTCGCATCATGACGGTGAGCGCGCCCTTTCACCGATCGCCAAATTCGGCTCGCCCGTTGAGACGCGCCTCGCAACTGTCCCTTATGTTGAGATTCAGTCGAGCGGCGATGCCCTGTTTCCGCGAGGACGTCGCTATTACTGGAAGGCGCAGTTCCTGCGCGAGATCAGTGCTGGTGCGATCGACGCGCTGCTCGACGCCTATGCGATACCCCCCAACACCTCGTCTTTGCTGGTTTTCCAGCACGTCGGCGGCACAATTGCACGGGTTCCGGTATCGGACTCACCCTACGCAAACCGCGATGCGGCGTTCGACTGCTTTCCGATCGCGATCTGGGACGATCCGGCCGATGACGACGCGAACGTGCGTTGGGCGCGCGAGCTGTGGAGCGCCGTTAGGCCCTATTCGACCGGGGGCGTCTATGCCAACAACCTGGGTGATGAGGGCGAGGACCGGGTGCGTGACGCCTATGGTGAAAATTACGCACGCCTTGTCGCGCTCAAGAACAAATACGATCCGACTAATTTCTTCCGCCTGAACCAGAATATCAAGCCAACGGTATAGTTCACGGCGTCGGGGAAAATCCAAATGCGAAGCCGCTGGACCATTCTTGCTGCCCTGTTCGTCGCTCGTGCCGCCATCGCCTTTCAGTTTCAGAGCGTCGCGGCCGTCGCGCCACAGCT
The DNA here is from genome assembly GCF_040547725.1 of Bradyrhizobium sp. LA2.1. Lineage (NCBI taxonomy): Bacteria > Pseudomonadati > Pseudomonadota > Alphaproteobacteria > Hyphomicrobiales > Nitrobacteraceae > Bradyrhizobium > Bradyrhizobium sp. LA2.1. The sequence goes on along the minus strand of NZ_JBEPQI010000012.1, from coordinate 16,883 downwards.
CGGCCAGAGTCTCGATGCGATTCTGGCCGATATCGGTGTTCTTATCGGGCTCTATTTTGCGCCGGGCGCGGTACTTGCGCTGCCCGGCGGCGAGATCGGCCGCCGCTACGGCGACAAGGTGACGGTCCTTGCCGGACTCCTGATGATGCTGGCAGGCGAACTGCTGATGACCGCGTCAACGTCGTGGAGCGTGCAGATCGCTGGCCGGCTGACTGCCGGCATCGGCGGTGTTCTCCTGAACGTTCTGATGACCAAGATGCTCGCGGACTGGTTTGCCGGTCGGGAAATCGCCACTGCGATGGCCATTTTCATCAACTCTTGGCCGGCTGGCATCGCACTCTCTCTCATGCTGCTGCCGGCAATCGGAGCCATGCTCGGGCTCCATGCCGTCAACCTTGCCGTCGCAGGGTTGATCCTGATCGGCCTCTGCCTCATCGCGTTAGTCTATCGCGCGCCAGATGCGTCCGTTGCGGTCGAAGGCGAGCGCAGTAACCTGACCGCCGACACGATCTGCGCCGTGATTGCCGCCGGCTTGATCTGGTGTCTTTACAATATCGGGTTTGCGATGATTTTCAGTTTCGGCCCATCGATGCTCGTTGAACAAGGCTGGTCCAGTGCAGCAGCCGGATCAACCGTCAGTATCGTGCTCTGGCTCGCCGCGCTTTCGGTTCCCTTCGGCGGCTTCCTCGCAGATCGGACCAAGCGCGGCGAGGCCATCCTCGTCACAGGCTGCATCGCCTTCGCCCTCCTGACACTTCTCCTGTCGCGAAGCGGCACGGTGCTTCCCATCGTCGTTGCCCTTGGAATCCTCTGCGGCTTGCCCGCCGGTGCGATCATGAGCCTGCCTGCGCGTGTGCTCGAGCAGAAGACGCGGCCGATCGGAATGGGAGTATTCTACACGGTCTTCTACGCCGGCATGCTGGCTGGACCGGCGGTCGGAGGAAAGCTCTCCACGTCGGTCGGCTCCGCGAGCGCCGCGCTCGACTTCGGCGCCGTCGTGCTCCTGGCTTGCCCTGCCGTCCTGTGGCTCTTCCGCCGTATCGGCCGGTATCGGCCGGCCGTTTCACCGACTTGAACGCGCGGGACGGAAGCCTGTGAGTTAACGCCTCAGCCGACGTTCCATCATTGTCGAGGTGAGCAAGCCGATACTGGGCCGAGGCTGACCGCCATTTCGTCTAGGCGTTGCTGTCGCGCTTTGCGCCGGCCGAGTAGGAGGCTGCCTGGGCGGGGACCTACGCCAACTCGCGGGGTTCGACGGGTCGCAGGGGTGGAGCGGCCCAAACACACTGCTGCTGACGACAGGATGAAAACTCTGATTTCTCCGCCTTACTCGTAAAGCGACCGATTTGCTGCGGAGAGCAAATCCGAATGTGCATCGGAAAAGCGATAGGCAAACTTGCAACGGCCCGCAGGTCGATCGCGCTTTCAACGAAAACGTTGCATCGCGATCATTCAATCACGTTGACCAACGCTACCGTGACGCGGTCGATTGGCCGCGAGGCGTCAACCGCCTTCAGCAAAGGGGGAAGGACTCGAACCCCGACCGTGGTGTTGTTCCCTTTAGCGATCAGCCGCCGGACGACCGCTAGACTCAACGTCTTCCATAGCGGTTTCTACACCGATCCGCGCTCGCAGGCTCGAGTTCTGCTGGCGCGCTTGAAATGGTGACCACTCTGATCGCGCAGATGTCCGATTTGCTCGCCCCGATATTCAAATCTACGACGCGCACGTAGGCGACCTGTACCAGTGGGTCTGTGCGCAGTATCTCGTTGGTGTGAAGGGTGCAGAAACAAAGGCAAAGCGCAGTTAGGACCCGCTGATGAAAGAGAGGTGTGATTTAGTTTGAAAATCAACGGTCGTTCCGACACATGCGTCAATAAACCTTCATTGAACCCGCAGTGGAATTTCGTCTTGTCGGAACAGCTGGATCATGATGGCAGACCGGAGGGGTGGACGGGCCGCAGATTGTGTCAGAAGGAGCCGCGACAGCTCGATCGCGCTAGATCGGCTCTTGCCGCTTTGCACGCCCGCTACCAGCTCTCGCCGAAGGGCCGAATTTCAACGTTAAACGACCATGCGCTGCGATCCTGGATCCTGGTGTACGAGGTGCCAGATCTCGCTGGCGATCGCTTGCGGCTTGATGAAGAAGCCGTCCGGCCGCTCCGGCCACCGCTTTCGCGTCCATTCGAGGTCGATCACGGCATCGATCACGACATAGCCAACGTGGACTCCCTGCGGCCCCAGATCCCGGGCCATGGACTCCGCCAAAATCCGCTGCGCCGCCTTGGTCGGCGCAAAGCCGGCGAAGCCGGCCTTGCCGCGTAGCGCCGAGGTGTTGCCGGTCGCAATGATAGACCCCGCACCGGCTGCGACCATCGCTGGGGTAAATCGCCGGGCCAGGAACAAAAGCCCCATCGTGTTGACCTGAAAATTGCGATTGAGGATCGCCGGGTCAATCTCCCGGAAGGTGCCGAAGGCACCGCCGACGGCGTTGTGGATGACGACGGCGGGATGCCCGAGATCACGCTCCACAGCGGATGCCACCGCATCCACCTGCGCGGGATCCGATACATCACAGCGAAATCCCTTCGCGCCAGGCAATTGCGCTTCGAGCGTCGCAAGACGCTCCTCGTTCCGCGCGAGCAGCGCTACGCTATAGCCGCCCTCTGCAAACTTCCTGGCAAGGGCCGAGCCCGTACCGGGGCCGACACCTGAGATTAGGCAAACTGGCGCGGTCATGCGGGCAGACCTCCTTCGTGCAGCCGGCGGCCTTCACGCCGCAGCCCTGGACAGCAACTTCTCGACATATGGCCCGAGATCAGGACGGAAGTGCTCATGCGCGACGAGCCGGTCAAAATGAGCGAACGCCAGAGGGTACTCACTCCGAACACCGGCGTGCAGGATCTTGTCGAGGCTCAGTCTGTTCAACTGTTCAACCCACGCATGCTCGTTCGCGAACAGCGCAAGTTCGGCGGCAAAGCAGATGTCGGCCAACGTGATCCCGTTCCCCACCAGCGTATCCCGCCGCGGCGACAAGGCCTGTTCGATCCCCGACGCATAGATCGCAAACGCCTCCTTCGCGCGCGCGTGAATGGTCGCATCGACCGTGCCGGCCGACAGCGCAAGGAGATAGATCTGTCCCTCGCAAAGACCAGGCTGACATCGAGAAAGCCGTCTATCCTGGACGCTTCATAGGCGTCCCTTCCGTAGAGCTGGTACGTCGCTTCGCCAAGGCGCGCCACAGCACGCATGATGCTGTTGGATTCGAAGATTCCGACCTTGCCGGCAGGCCCGAAGGCGGCCGGCACGTTGCCGAACGGCTGCGCCGCCAAAAAAGCATCGGTCTTGAAGAGCTGCGCGCCGGTCAGCCCGACCCGCCCCGTTCGTGCGAGAGATGACAGCGACTGGCGTTCCTCCTCGACCAGAGGACGTGCGTCATAATCCCACAGCCAGCCTTTGAGCTCCCTGGCGGGCGCCCCTCTGACCTCGACATCCACACCGCAGAACCGTGCGGCAATGGTTGCCTTCCAGACACGCGGGTTCGGCAGATAGGAGAATATGCGCAAGTCGGCCATCGTGGATTTCTCCTGATGAACTTCGTCCTCACGGCCTAAGCGTCGGAGCAGCCGGATGCTCTACTCCGAGCTTGCGTCGAGAATGTCGCCGAACGGCTCCCAGCGGGAACCGGTCCAGCGCTGAAGCTGAAGCTGCGTCCAGATCATGTTGTTGCTCTCACTGGTATTGATCCTGACGCCGGGCAAGGCGGTCGGCAAAACAAAGTCCTTCAGCGACTTTGCCTGCTTGATGATGTTCTCGCGCGAAAGATCGTCGCCGCATTGCCTGAGGATCTGCTCGAGCACCATGCCTTCCTGGTACCCGGTCAGATAGCTGGTGTTGGTGATGTCGGAGCCAACCAGATATCGCTCGAAGAAGGTGCGATAGGCCTTGACCGCCTCATCGTCAGTCCATTTCTGGTCATTCGGATCCTTGTTCGGGGTCCCGACGATGACTCCGATGGAGTTTTCCAGGCCCGCCGGTCTCAGCGTGCCCGCGACCGAAGACGAAGGGAAGTTGATCAGGATCGTCGCCTTCCACCCGGTCTCGGCTGCGCGACGGATCGCCTGTGCCGCGAATTTCGGCGTCCCGGCCACGAACAGTGCCTGCGCGCCGGAACTCTTGAGTGCGACGACCTGCGAGTCGACCGTCGGCTCCGTGACCTCGTAGCTGGCGGTGACCACACGCTTGTCGAAATCCGCGCCCAGCACCGCCTTGAAGGCGTTGACGTAGTCGCGACCGAGATCATCGTTCTGGTAGAGGATTGCGTATTTCGCCGCGGGCAATGCACGCGTCAGGTATCTTGCGTAGATCTTGCCTTCGGTGTCATAGCTGACGAGGCCTGTGGTCGTCAGCGGATAGTCCTTGACGTTGGTGAATTTGCTCGCGCCGGTGACGATCGCAATCGTCGGCACCTTCTTCGTAGCGAGATATTTGGCCACCGCCGAGTTGCCCGCCGTGCCGAGCTGGCTGAACATGAAGGCGACCTCGTCGCTCTCCACCAGCCTTCGCGCGTGCTCGAAGGCCTTGGGCGGGCTGTAGGCATCGTCCATCATGACGTAGTCGATCTTGCGGCCGTTGATGCCGCCGCGATCGTTGATCGATTGCACGTAGGCCTGCACGCCCTGTCCGACCTGACCGATCGAGGACGCCGGTCCGCTCAGGGGAAATATGCCGCCGATCTTGATCTTCGTCGGTGTGACACCCGACGCATCGCCTGCCCAGCAAGGAGTAGAAATCGCAATCACAAGTGCGCAGGCGAGTCGCGTGCTCCAGGACATCGCAGATTCCCTCCACTATTGATTTACGCACGTGGTGCTTGCCGCAAGGCGTGACAGACATTCAGCGGCCGCGTCAGGCCGCCAGCTTGAGTATCTTGACGATGTCGCCGGGCTCACGGATCGGCTGCGGATTGGCCCGCGTGAAGATCGACAACATTGCGTTCTTGCCAATGAGCTCGAAACGGTCCTCGGCTACGCCGACGTCGGCGAGCCGCCGCGGCAGATCGAGCTCCGCGATGAAGGCTGCAAAGGCTTCGCCCGCATCGCGACCGGGCGCGCCGAGTGCGGCGGCGACCGATCTCTGCGCCGTTTGCGTGGCCGGCAGATTGTACCGCAGCACGCTCGGCATCATCACCGCCGTACAGAAATAATGCGGAACATCGCAGGTCCCGCCGAGGACATGGCCGATGGCATGGCTGGCGCCCATCGGAACGCGCGACTGCAAGCCGAAGGCTGACATCCAGGACCCCAACTGACAGCTCAGCCGCGCCGCCTCGTCGTTTGGATTGTCCTTGGTGCGCCGAAGCCCGTCGTACAGATAGCGCAATCCCTGCTGGCATACGGCATCGACGAGCACATTGGGACGGCTGGAGCAGATCGCCTCAATGCCATGGTCCATCGCGCGTGTGCCGGAACCCAGCCAGAGCTTCTCCGGCGTGTATTTGGTAATCGCGGGATCGAGGATGATGCTTCGCGGCATCATCATCGGATGATTGAATATCTGCTTCAGCTTGCGGCTAGTGTCGGTGACCAGCGCACCCGAATTGTATTCGCCGCCGGAGAGCGTGCTCGGGATCGCGATCATCCGCACATTCGGGGTTCGGAATGGCCCGAAGCGGCGGTCCGGCGTGGTCTCGAACCCATCGAGCCCCATCGGCCCAAAAATCTCGTGCTCCATGCACATCAGCACGATCTTTGCCGCATCGACCACGGAGCCGCCGCCGATAGCGACGACCAGGTCGGCCTGGGCATCCTTGGCCTGCCGGGCAATCTGCGTCACCACGTCCCGGGTCGTATGCTGCGGCACGCCGTCAAAGGTCGCGGCATGGCGTTCACCGAGCGCCGTCCGGATATTCTCGATTTCGTCGGTCGTGGTGTTGAGCGTGCGGCTCGCGATCAGATAGACGCGCTTGGCGCCCAGCCGTTCGGCCTCCTCCCGCAGCGCCTCGGCCGCCGGCTTGCCGTAGATCACGGATTCCATGGTGGGATATTGATGGCTACCAACGACGGGCATGCTCTTCCTCCCTGGTTTACTTCTCTCCGCACCGCCGCGGCGTCAGCATCCCGACGCCGCCAGCTATCCCCGGTCTTGGCGTGCTCTTCGCCGCTCGTCAGGCGACCGCGCGCGCCCGCTGCGTCTCGATCTCGCCGTCGAGAAAGCCGGTCAACCGCTGGCGGATGATCGCTTCGGCCTCCGCCATGATGCGATCGATCAGCTCCTTGACCGTCGGAATGTCATGGATCAGCCCGACCACCATGCCGCAGCTCCACGCACCCGCATCCATCTGGCCATCGACCATCACCTTGGGATAGACGCCAGCCACCTGGTCGAGGATGTCGTCGATCTTCAGGCTTGCGCCCTTCTCACGCTCGATCTCGAGCAGCTCGTTGACGCCCTTGTTCTTCAGCACCCGCTCGGTGTTGCGTAGCGCACGCATGACAAGCACGGTGTCGAGCTCGGTCGCCTTGACCAGCGCCCGCTTCACATTGTCATGGACCGGGGCTTCCTTGGTGGCGACGAAGCGGGTACCCATGTTCATGCCAGAGGCGCCCATCGCGAGCGCCCCGACGAGGCTTCGTCCATCCGCCATGCCGCCGGAAGCCACGAAGGGGATCTTCAGCTCATCCGCCGCCCGCGGCAGCAGGATCATGTTCGGGATGTCGTCCTCACCGGGATGGCCGCCGCACTCGAAACCGTCCACGCTGACGGCGTCGCAACCGATCTTCTCGGCTTTGAGCGAATGCCGTACCGAGGTGCATTTGTGGATCACCTTGATGCCGGCCGCCTTGAGCGCCGGCATGTACGCCTCCGGGCTGCGACCCGCGGTCTCGACTGCCTTGATCCCGCCCTCGCGAATGGCTGCGATGTATTCCGGATAGGGCGGCGCCGACAGCGTCGGCAGGAAGGTCAGGTTCACGCCGAACGGCTTGTCCGTCATGTCGCGGCAGCGCGCGATCTCCTTGGCGAGGAGCTCCGGCGTTTTCTGCGTCAGGCCGGTGATGATGCCGAGGCCGCCGGCATTGGACACCGCCGCCGCCATCTCGGCGAAGCCAACATAATGCATGCCGCCCTGGATGATCGGATGCTGGATGCCGAACAGTTCAGTGATTGCTGTTTTCACGCCAAAACTCCGTTTCCGATCAGTGGACGATTTCAAACAGGCCCGCGGCACCCATGCCGCCGCCGATGCACATGGTCACCACGCCGTATTTCGCCTTGCGCCGCCGGCCCTCGATCAGGAGGTGGCCGGTCAGCCGCGAACCCGTCATGCCATAGGGATGGCCGATCGCGATCGAGCCACCGTTGACGTTGAGCTTGTTGGGATCGATGCCGAGCTTGTCGCGGCAATAGATCACCTGCACCGCATAGGCTTCGTTGAGCTCCCAGAGATCGATGTCGTCGATCTTGAGATTGTGGCGCTTGAGGAGCCTCGGGATCGCCGCGACCGGGCCGACGCCCATCTCGTCGGGCTCGACGCCAGCGGCGACGAAGTCGCGGAAGATGCCCAGCGGCTTCAAACCCTTCTGTGCCGCGATCTTGTCGCTCATGATCACGCAGGCCGAAGCGCCATCCGAAAGCTGGCTGGCGTTGCCGGCGCTGATGGTTTTGCCTTCGAACACCGGCTTGACTTTGGCGAGGCCGTCCGCCGTGGTCTCCGGCCGCGGACCTTCATCCCGGCTCAGTGTCACCTGCTGATAGCTGACCTGCTTGGTGTCCTTGTCGACCACGGCCATCCTGGTCGTGATCGGTACGATCTCGTCGTTGAAGCGGCCGCCCTGCAGCGCGGCGCCGACCCGGCGCTGGCACTCCAGGCTGTACTCGTCCTGCTTGTCGCGCCCGATCTTGTAACGCTCGGCGACCACTTCGGCAGTCTCCAGCATCGACATATACATCTCCGGCTTCATCGCCATCAACTCATCGTCGACGGCGTGGAAGCGGTTCATGTGGTCGTTCTGCACCAGGCTGATCGACTCGATGCCGCCACCGATCGCGATCTCGACGCCGTCGAGCATTACCGAGCGGGCGGCCACCGCGATTGCCTGCAGGCCGGACGCACACTGCCGGTCGATCGTCGTGCCGGCAACGGTCACCGGAAGCCCGGCGCGGATCGCGCCCTTGCGCGCAACGTTCATCACCATGGTCCCCTGCTGCATCGCGCAGCCCATCACCACGTCTTCGACCTCGCCGGGCGCGATGCCGGCGCGCTTCACCGCCTCGGCCATGACATGGCCGGCGAGCGTCGGTCCGTCAGTGTTGTTGAGCGCGCCGCGATAGGCCTTGCCGACGCCGGTGCGTGCGGTGGAGACGATGACTGCTTCGGGTGACGACATGCTTGCCTCTCTGTCTCAGGCGGCCGCGTCGAGCTGCGCGTAACGCAACACGTGGTAGGCGGGATCGCCGAACTGGATATTGATGGAAGAGATCCGCTTGAAGTAATGACCGACATTGAGCTCGTCGGTCATGCCCATGCCGCCGTGCAACTGCACGGCCTGATCGGCCACGAATTTTGCGGCATAGCCGATCTTGGACTTGGCGCCCGAGGCGAGCCGCGAGACGCCGGCCTCATCCTCGCCAAGGCTGAGGCTGAGATGCTGCATCAGGGACAGCGCCTCCTGATGCGCGATGAACATGTCGACCATCCGGTGTTGCAGGACCTGGAAGCTGCCGATCGTGACGCCGAACTGCTTTCGCGTCTTGGAATACTCCAGCGTCGCCGCGTTCAGCTCACCGATCGCACCGACCGCCTCGGCACAGAGCGCGCCGATCGCGCGGTCGCGGCAGGCCTCCAGCGCGGCAACGCCCTCGCCCTCCTTGCCCAACAACTCCCCGCGCACGCCCCGAAGGCTAACCTCGGCTGCCTGGCGGCCATCGATGGTCCTAAAACTCTGCAGATCGAGGTTCGCGGCGCGGCGATCGACCACGAACAGGCTGACGCCGCCGCGATCATGACGATGGCCCGAGGTCCGGGCGGAGACGATGAGATAATCCGCCCAGGGTGCGGCCAGCACCGCGGTCTTCTCGCCGGTGAGAACATAGTCGTTGCCGTCCCGGCGCGCCGTCGTGGTCACGGTGGCGAGATCGAAGCGCGAGCCCTTCTCGGTCCAGGCCAGTGCCCAGAGCTTCGCTCCCGCAATAATGTCGGCGATGTAGGCCTGCTTCTGCCTGTCGGAACCCGCCTGCTCGATCAAGCCACCGGCCACTACGACCGTCTCGACAAAAGGCTCGACGACGAGATGGCGGCCGAACTCCTGCATGATGATCATGGTCGACAACGGTCCGCCCCCGAGCCCGCCGACATCTTCCGAGAACGGCGCGGCGAGCAGGCCGAGCTCGGCGAATTCCGCCCATTGCTTGCGGCCAATGTCGTCCTCGCTCGCGACGATCTTGCGGCGCGCATCGAAATCATACTTGTCGCGCAACAGGCGCTGGACGCTGGACCGCAACAATTCCTGCTCTTCCGTGAACTGGATATCCATCCGATCCTCTTGTGGCGCTATTGCTAGAGACCGAGCACTGCTTTGGCGATGATGTTGCGCTGGATCTCGTTCGATCCGCCGTAGATGGAGAGCTTGCGCGCGTTGAGATATTTCTCCGCCGCGGTGTGGCCGTAGTCCGGACCCGGCATGAAATGGTTGGCGCTGACCGGATGCTCGCGGATCGCCAGGCCGTAATTGCCGATCGCGCGATGAGTCAATTCGGTGATGTTCTGGAAGATCTCGGTGCCGCGGATCTTGAACAGCGAAGCCGCCGGCCCGGGATCGATGCCGCGCGCCATCTGGGCCACGACGCGTAGCTCGGTCGCTTCCAGCGCCAGCACGTCGAGCTCGACGCGGGCGATGTCCCTGATGAATTCCAGATGCGCCGGATCGTCCTCCGGAATCTCGGCCTTCACGATCTCCTTCAACCGCTCGATGTAGCGCGTCGAGCGGCCGATCCCGGCCATGCTGGTGCGCTCATTGCCGAGCAGGAATTTTGCGTAGGTCCAGCCCTTGTTTTCCCCGCCGATCAGGTTTTCGACGGGAACGCGGACGTTCTCCAGGAAGACGTCGTTGACCTCGTGCGAGCCGTCGATGGTGATGATCGGACGCACGGTGACGCCCGGCGACTTCATGTCGATCAGGAGGAACGAAATGCCGGATTGCGGCTTGGCCGTCGGATCGGTGCGGACCAGGCAGAAGATCCAGTCGGCGTGCTGGGCCAGCGTGGTCCAGGTCTTGTGGCCGTTCACGATGTAGTGGTCGCCGTCGCGCACCGCCTTGGTGCGGACGGTGGCGAGATCCGAGCCCGAGCCCGGCCCGGAATAGCCCTGGCACCACCAGTCTTCGCCCGACAGGATGCGCCGGCAGGAACTTCTTTTTCTGCCCCTCATTGCCGAAGGTGTAGATCACCGGGCCGACCATGGTGACGCTGAACGCCAGGGGCGGCATCGTGCCGGCACGGCTGGTCTCCTGCTCGAACAGGAAACGGCGGGTGATCGACCAACCAGGCCCGCCGTGCTCCTTGGGCCAGAGTGGCGCGATCCAACCCTTCTTGTGCAGGATGCGATGCCATAGCAGCATCTGCTCCTTGGAAAGGTCGGTCTCCGGATTGGGGACGCGCATCGCGGCCGGATAATTGTCCTTGATGAAGGCGCGGACTTCGTCGCGAAACGCCGCGTCTTCAGGGGATAGCGCGAGCTCCATCGGATGCGCTCCCTACCACTTCTCGCCGAAGGGACGGATCTCGAGCTCGAACGTCCAGGCGCTCTTGGGCTGCTGGTAGAGCTGCCAATAGGACGCGGCCACCGACGCGGGCGGCATCAACAGGTCCGGATTGTCGAGCGCATCGGGGCCGAGCGCTTCGAGCCGGCGCTGCCGCACCCATTCGGTATCGACGCCGGAATCGATGATGAGGTGCGCGACATGGATGTTCTTCGGTCCGAGTTCGCGCGCCATCGCCTGCGCGACGGCCCGCAGGCCGAACTTGGCGCTGGCGAAGGCGGCATAGCCGGAACCGCCGCGCAAGGACGCAGTCGCGCCGGTGAAGAAGATGTTGCCGCCTCCGCGCGGCAGCATCAGCCGCGCTGCCTCGCGCCCGGCAAGGAAGCCGGAGTAGCAGGCCATTTCCCAGACCTTGCGAAACACCCGCTCGGTGGTCTCGAGGATCGGGAAGTTGACGTTGGCGCCGATGTTGAAGATGCAGACCTCGAGCGGCGCTTGCTTGTCGGCGTCATTGAGGAAGGAGATGATCTCCTCCTCCTTGCGCGCATCGAGCGAGCGGGCGTGGATCTCGCCGCCGGCGGCCTCGATGTCCGCAACCAGGGGCGCGAGCTTGTCGCCGTTGCGCCGACCAGCAAAGACCGTGAAGCCTTCCGAGGCGAACTTCTTGGCAATCTCGCCGCCGATGAAGTCGCCGGCGCCGATCACCGCAACCGTCCTGTTTCTCTTCTGCAAGGGACTTCTCCAGCCTTGTGAGTTATTGAGGCGATCTCGCCCGCTTCAGTTGCGCAGCGATTCCGCCAGTTTGTGCTTCAGGAGCTTGCCAGTCGAAGTGGCCGGCAGCGCGTCCATGAGGATGATCTCTGACGGCCGCTTGTAGGAGGTGAGCTCCGGCGCGACATGCGCCATCACGTCCTGCGCAGTGGCCGACGAGCCTTTGAGAAGCTGGACGAAGGCCACGATCTCTTCATTGCCCACGACCGGCCGCCCGACCACGGCGCATTGCACCACGTCGGGATGGGTGCTGAGCACCGCCTCGATCTCTGCCGGATAGACGTTGAAGCCAGAACGGATGATCATCTCCTTGGTGCGGCCAACGATGAACATCGCATCGCCCTCGAAGCGCGCGAGGTCGCCCGTGTTGAACCACCCGTCCGGGTCGATCGCTTTCGCCGTGAGGTCGGGCGCGCGGTAATAGCCGCGCATGACGTTCGGTCCGCGGACATGCAGCTCGCCGATCTCGCCGTTCGTCACGATAGCGCCGTCCCGCGCCACGATCCTGGCTTCGATACCCGGCACGAGGGTGCCGACAGAATTGTCGCTGCGCGGCGCCGCGGGCCGCACACCGGAAATGCCGGGCGAGCATTCGGTGATGCCAAAGGCGTTGCCGAGCGGAAGACCGAGCTCGTTCTCGACCCTCGCCTTGAGTTCGAGGTCGAGCGGGGCGCCGGCGACGCTCATCAGACGCAGCGCACCGCGCTCCAGCCTCTGTAAGCCCGCCATCTGCATGTATTCCAGCAGCCGCTGGTAGGTGGCGGGCACGCCGTTCAGAAGCGTGATGCCTTCCTCGGCCAGCGCCTTGGCCAGTGCAGCGGGATTGTATTTGGTAACCAGCCGGGTCACGCCGCCGACCATCAGCGTCATCGTCAGCAGCGAGATGCCGACAATATGCGAGATCGGCAATACGCAATATTGCACGTCGTCCGCCGTCATGTTGCGCAAGGTCGCCGTGGTCCTGGCCGAGAACAGCAGGTTCCGGTGCGTGAGCATGACGCCCTTCGGCGTTCCGGTCGTACCGGACGTGTAGATGAGGACCGCCACTTGCCGCGCGCCGTCGGCCTCGACCGGCTCGGCCTGCGTCTCCCGGTTCAGGGCAGAAACGCCGATGTCGCGGAGCGGCCCGACGTCCTGCACCCGAGCGTCGTAACGCATCGCGTGCGCGGCCGCCTCTTCGGAAATCTCGGCCGTGAATAACATGCGCCGGGCGCCGCTGTGATCCCTGATCTGATCGAGCTCACGCGGCGACAGCCGCGGATTGGCGACGATCGCCCAGGCATCGAGGCGGCTTGCAGCGAACAGGAGGCAGGCGAGCGCGATCGAGTTCTCGCTGACGATCATCATGCGATCGCCAGCGCGGATACCGAGCGCGCGGAGCGCGTCCGCCGTGGCACCAACCGCCCGGTCGAGTTCGCGATAGGTCAGAGTGGCATTGTCTTCGATCAGAGCCGTTCGGTCAGGTGTGGCGTCAACATAGTGGTCCACCACCTCATGGATGCGATGCGGCAATGCGTTCGTTATTTCGGCCGCAGCCTGCTGCCAGTTCGACAATGACACCTCCCGTTGAAAGGCCCTTTGCGGGCTCGGTTCGTTCTGGATGCCTCCCGCGCGGTCAGGCGCTCTTGCGCTGCTGCGCGGTCGATTGCGCGAGGATTTCATCCTCGACATCGCGCAGACTGTCCTTGCCGAAGTAAATCTCGCTGCCGACGAAGAACGTCGGAGAGCCGAACGTACCGCGCGCCACGGCAGTGCTTGCATTCTCGATCAGCTTCTTCTTGACGTCGTCCTGCTGGGCGCGGGCGGTGATGCGGTCGATGTCCAACCCGGATGACAGGAACGCTTCGCGGAAGACCTGCGGATCGTCCATCTTCTTTGGCTCGACCCACATGTGGTGATACGCAGCGCGGAAATAGGGCTCGAACAGGCCCTCGAAATCGGCCGCAACGACGCCGCGCATTAGCATCAGCGTGTTGACCGGGAAGAACGGGTTCGACTTGAACGTCGTGATGTTGTGACGCCGCAGGAAGCGCTCGGTCTCGAGCGCATTGTATTCCGGCTTGTTCTTGATCCCGCGCAGCGACTCCGCGGGCGACATGTTGCCGGTCGCCTTGTAGACGCCGCCGAGCAGCACCGGCACGTAGTCGAACTTGACTCCCGTTCGCTGCTCGATGGCGGGCAGTGCAAGCTCGGCGAGGTAGGCGTTGGGACTGCCGAAATCGAAGTGAAACTCGACCTTGAGCGGAGCTGCCATGGAACGCCCTTCCCTTCGATGGCGGTGGTCGTTCGCCACCTGATTGACCGTTGCGCGACTCCTAAAGTTCTATTTTAGAACTGTCAATATGATAATCATCATTCAACATCGAAAATCTCGCGGAAAATGCCGCATCCTATTGAAATGCAGCGAGTTCTGATTTAAAATTTACTCTCGTAGATGCCGCAGATTCGTCGGAGACGTTGATGAAATGGGATGCTCTCGAAGAGGAGCCATGCTCGCTGGCCCGCACCGTGGCGGTCATCGGCGACCGCTGGAGCCTGCTCATCCTGCGCGAAGGTTTTCTTCGGATTCGCCGATTCGACGAATTTCAGTCGTCGCTTGGCGTCACCCGGCACCTGCTAGCCGACCGGCTGAAGAAACTCGTTCGCTTCGGGGTGCTTCGCAAAATTCCATATCAGGATGCACCCAAGCGCTACGAATACATCCTGACGCAGAAGGGTCTCGACCTCTATCCGATCATCATGTCGATCGTGCACTGGGGCAACATCCACATGGTCGACTCGCGCGGACGGCCGTTGCTGCACGAACACAAGAACTGCCACAAGATGTTCGACCCCGTCATGGTCTGCTCCGAATGCGGTGAGCCGCTGAGCGCAAAAGCCGTCCACGTGCATCCGGGCCCCGGCGCGCGGAAATCCTCACCTGCGCGTGCGAAGGCCGTCGCGCACGAGACGAAATGACAGCCGGCCGAACAAATGCATCAGCGGCCTGATAGATTTCGATGTAGCGGCTGCTCTTCTGCTTGGCGAGACGCACGAATACCAGAACGAGGAGTTCAGGTATCGGTCGGGAGTTCCAACACCAACCGAGGTGCTTGCCAGTGCGACAACGACGGCCCTTGTGGCCGGCGACGCACGTACGTTGGTCGAGTCTCGAGAGGCGGAAAGCCTGCCTGCGTCTCCGACAGGTTCAAATCCCGGACCTGCAACCATCTCAAATTACTCTTCGAGTCAGCGGCTTGAGATCCCTGCGACTTGCGGTATTCAGCTTGGAAGTCTTCGAATTTCCGGAGTGCTTTCAGCACTCATTCGGACGTTTTGCCCGCTTTCCAGGCGATTGAGATCACTACAGAATTTCTCTTTGTCGGAATGCCTTTATCGATCGTCCATCAAACGCTGAGGACACCGCCGCTTTTTCGGAACGGACGGTCATCTATGGAAGGAATCGATCCCACGTTTGATGGCCGGAACGGCGAAGCGATCCCTATTGCACGGACGGGGAAGTATGCCTGGCACGGCTCGTGCGACGAGCAAGCCGACATGGCGGCCGGAGTATAGTCGCCGCCCGCGCTGATCCAGATCAAGGATGCGGCGCTTGCCCAGCAGGGTGAGTGTTCGTGCACGCGCTAGTTGCTCGCCGGGCGAGCCGATGTGTGGCCGAGCCGGATCCGGCAATGGCTCATCAGATATTGGAGCCGTTGAGAGGCAAGACCTAGCGCGGCCATCTCGGCGCCGTCGGCGCCCTCACCGCCTGCATTTCTGGCGAGTTCAGTCTTGAGGATGCCGTCAATTCTCCGTTCAATTTGGTCCAGTTCGGCCTCGCTCTTCGCCATCCTGATTTCGTTGCCAAGCTCGTAAAGCGGCTCCAGCATACTTTCCGGTCCGCTGCCTGAGCGGGCGAAACGCCAGGCTGCCACGAGGATGGAGATCAGAGAGCCGAGCAGCAGCGACCCGTAGTAAAGCTTGTCATCGTATTTGTCGAAGAAGCTCTGCTGGTTGCCATTGTAATAGGTCGCAGCCCCCGGATGGATCGGGATCAACGCGTCCGCATCCGTGCTCGGCGCCGCGGCCTGGGACAATATCGGAAACTGTGACAGCAGATCCCGTTTTGCATCGACCAGCGACTGCGCCAGATCGGTAATGGCGTCGACATTGACTGACTTGTTGGCGACGAGAAAATACGACAAGCGCAGCGACGTCAGGTCATCGGAGGGAACCGGCGGAGCGCCCCGCAAGGTGCCCTTCGGGATGTCATAGCTCTCGTAATACTGCGCGATGTTGGCGACCGCGCCAGCCGACTCGATTTCGATCAGTTTTGGCCCCGACCCTTTAGCGCGTTCCTGGTGAAAGAACTGCCTGACTTTGGCGAGGTATTTCTCCGTTAGCGGAGCAACGGCCAGCAACGCGTGAACTTTTCCTGATGCGAGCGACGCCGCAGCGTCGTTGATGGCAACATTCTGAAAGGTGACCTTGGCGCGGTCGAATTGATACACCTGCTTGAGGGCCTCAACTGTCGGAGCGTTGACGGCGCCGCCGACGACACCAATGGTCGTATCGTGCAAGTCACCGAGGCTGTCGGCGCTGACAGCCGCGGGCGTCACGATCAGGACCACCCCATGGGTCAGGACCAGAACGCTCCGCGCGTCCGCCAGGCCTCTGGTGTCGCCGCGAACGACTGCAAGATTGGCGTTGCCCGCCGCCAACAATTCGGCGGCCTTCGCTGAACTTCCGGCATCGTTGACCTTCAACAGGACATGAGAGTTCGACGCCGACAGGCGCGCTGATATCGCCGAGATCAGCGCCAGCGACTCGCCATCGGCCGACCCGGCAGCCACGGTGAGCACAACAGGCTTTGCGAAGTACCGATACGCGAACCATCCGCTGCCGATCGCCGCGGCCGTGGCTGCTCCGACAATCAATATCCTGAGCCATCGCGGCCACAGATTGATTGCGAGCGTGCTCATGACATCACGATACGAACGCCAGGATCAGGCCGCATACCCCCAAGGAAACATTGATGCCCGCCTGCCCCTCCACCGAGAGCGGCTGCAGTGCAATGGTGCGGTTTGAACCACCAAATAGCCCGTTGGCAACTGTACGCTTCGCAATGGGCAACATCAGCAGGTCTCCTATCATCGAACACTAGACCTAACGAATGGCGCTCTTCTCTCAATCGGCCTTCATCCGAACTCCCAGTTTCGCCCGCTCATCCTTGAATACGACAGCGATGGCTTCGATGATGAATTTGTCAGGATTTGCCTTACAGTACTGGATCACCTCATGCTCCACGACCTTTCCCTTCCTGAGATCCAGGTAGTGCTTCTTGGCCAGACCGTTGTACCAACCGCTGTACCAGGA